>CAMYLL010000007.1 GCA_947259235.1 uncultured Pseudodesulfovibrio sp.
ACTGGTCCGGCCCCGGATATCCCCGGAGGACTATGGCGTGGAGAACGACCTGGGCACGGGGCTGACCGTCTCCCATCCCGGCCAGCGCGCGCTGCTCATCTGCGACCATCCGGAGATCAGGCCCGGCATGTTCGTGCGCAAGCCATGGGACATGGACGACCTGGGGTAGCGGGGGGAGCGTTTTTTCGCTGTTGCAGTCGGAAGGGAGGACCGGCTTTGGCCGGACCGGAGAATCGTGCGAAGCGCGGGCCGTTCATCCTTGTGGATGGGCGGCCCGCGCTGCGCAGGGCGAGTGTCAGATGGCCCAGGTGTCCAGGTCGATGAGGCCGAGCCGCGCCGCGTAGCGGATGAGCTCCACGGTGCTGTGCAGGCCGAGTTTCTTCATCAGGTTGGTCCGGTGGTTCTCCACGGTCTTGGGGCTGATGAAGAGCTGGCCCGCCACCTCCTTTGCGCTCAGCCCTTCGGCCAGCATGCGCATGACTTCTTGCTCGCGCGCCGTCAGGCTGGAGTAGGGATCGCCCGTGCTGGTGTCGTCCTTGGCCTGCATCAGCTTGTAGACCACCTCCTGGGACAGGGCGTCGTCCAGGAACAGCTCGCCCCGGGCCACGGCGTCCAGGCCCCGGATGAGGTTTCCGGCGGCGGATTCCTTGATCATGTATCCCGAGGCTCCGGCCCGGAAGGCCTCGACGATGTAGTCGGCCTCGGAGTGCATGGAGATGATGATGAACCGTGTCTTGGGCAGGGAGTCCTTCAGCTCGCGGATCATCTGGATGCCGTTCTTGCCCGGCATGGAGATGTCCACCAGCATGATGGCGGGCTGGTGCTTGCGGCCCAGGCGGATGCCGTCCGCTCCGTTGCCCGCTTCGCAGATCACGGTGTATTTCTTGTCGCGGTTGACGATGGTCTTCAGCCCTTCCCTGAACAGTGGGTGATCGTCCACGATCATGAGTTCCATGGCTATGTGCTCCTTCTGGCTGTTTCGAGGGGAATCCTGAAAATGATGCGTGTCCCGGTTCCGACCTGGGTCTGGATTTCCATGGTGCCGCTGATGAGCCTGGCCCGTTCTTCCATGCTGCGCAGGCCCATGCGTTTTTCCGTGACGGACTCAGCCATGCGCCGGTCCACGTCAAAGCCCCGGCCGTTGTCCTCGATGCGGATGAGCAGGTCCGGGTGGCTCCTGACCAGACGCACCGTGGCCCGGGTGGCCCCGGCGTGTTTGGCCGTGTTGTTGAGCGCCTCCTGAACCATGCGGTAGAGGTTGATCTCGGTGTCGAAATCCAGGCTCACACCGTCCATGCCCATGGCCTGGAACGAGATGTCGATGCCGGTGCGCCGCGCTGTCTCGGCGCAGTGGTTCTCCATGGCGAGCATCAGGCCCAGCTGGTCCAGGGCGGGCGGGCGCAGCCCGTAGGAGATGTCGCGCACCGCGGCGATGGCGCCTCGGACCACCTCGGCCACGGCCTCGCCGCGCTGGCGCAGCTCGCCGCTTGCCGTCGGGTGTCCGTCAAAGAGGGTCTCCATGTTCAGGACGATGGAGGAGAGGTCCTGGGCCACCTTGTCGTGCAGGTCGCGGGCGATGCGCTGGCGTTCGTTCTCCTGGGCATGGATGAGCTGCTGGGTCAGGCCGAGGATGCGTTCCTGGGCCAGTTGACGTTCCTCGGCCTCGGCCATCAGTCGGCGGTTGGCCTTGGAGAGCTCGGCCGTGCGTTCCCGGACGCGGCTCTCGGTCTCGGCATGGGCGGCCCGGAGCTCCTCTTCCAGCAGCTTGTGGCGGGTGACGTCCGTGAGGATTTCGAGGTTGGCCCGCTGTCCGTTCCACATGATGGGTTTGATGCCCAGTGTGACCCATTTGTGCCGCCCCTGGCAGGTGACCACGCGGAAAGGGTGGGTGAAGACGGCCCTGGGGCTTTCGGAATGGCCCGCCGTTTCCCTGTCGACTGCGTCCAGGTCGTCGGGGTGGATCAGGGTGAGGGGGTTGACCCGGGTGAGCTGCTCCCGGGAACATTCGAAGATGTGGGTCATGGCGTCGTTGATGAACATGATGTCGCGGCCCGCGACCACGGCGACGCCTTCCTGGGCGTTTTCCACCAGGGCGCGGTATCGGCCCTCGGATTCCATGAGCGCCTGCTCCGCCCGCTTCCTCGGGGTGACATCCTGAAGCGAGACGATGACCCGCGACAGGGTCCGGCGGAACTCCGGCGGCACGGAAAAATGGACCACCACCCAGATGATCTCGCCCTCCAGGGTGCGGTGGGTGATCTCGCCGCAGTATTCGTGGCCGCCCGAGGCCAGGTGGACCATCTCCTCGGTGAAGGCGTTCATGGAGCTTTCCGTCAGTACCTTGTCCAGGTTGCCCAGGAGGTCCTCCCTGCTCCGCGCCCGGAGCAGGGCCAGGGTGGCCTTGTTCACCGCCACCACGTCCACCAGGGTGGCGCAGCGGCCCAGTGCCTCCGGGTGCTCCGTGAAGAATTGCCGGAAATCCGTGACGCCCTGTGCCGTGAGCTCGTCGAAATAGGCCTTGAGCCGGGTCAGATCCTCCTCCCACAGGGAGATGGGGCAGTCCTCGAACAGGGCGCGGAAGCGGGTTTCGCTCTTCCTGAGGGCTTCCAGGGTGTTCATCAGTTCCGTGGTGTCGCTGGCCATGCCCTCGATGGCGATGGGCGTGCCCTTTGCGTCCTTGTGCAGCACGACGCGCTGGCGCGCCCACCGCAGCTCGCCGGACTTGTGCCGAAACTGGAAGACGTATTCCGGCCGGACCACGCCCCGTTGCAATTCCTCCCAGGTTTCCTCAAGGAAGCCGCGCCACTCCGGGGCGATTATCTTGTTGATGAAGAGCGGTTCCCGCGTGAACTCGGCAACCGTGTAGCCGGAAAACCGCTCCACCGAGGGGCTCAGGTACTCGTAGACGCCCTCGGGGATGGACAGGCGAAAGAAGATGTCGCTGGTGGACGTGGAGATGAAGTTGAGGCTCTTGCGCGCCGTGGCCAGCGCTTCCTGGGCCGTGTGGCGCGAGGTGATGTCCGTGAGGATGCCTTCCGATGCCAGCGGCGTGCCGTCCTCGGCCCGGTCCAGGGTGACGCGCATGGCGACCCGGCGCCGGGCTCCGTCGCGATGGATCAGGGGAAACTCGTATTCCTCGTGCAGGATGCCCTTTTCCTGTTCGCTGCGCCAGAGCTGCATGACGTCGGCCCAGTCCTCGGGGAGGCGTTCCAAGAGGAGGGTGTGTTGCTGATAGAACTCGCCGGGGGAGTAGCCCGTGATGCTTTCCACCGCGGGGCTGATGTAGTCGAACCGCCAGTCCGGGATGCGTATCCTGAAGAGGCAGTCCCGCGTGTTTTCGCTCAGGAAGTGGAGGTGGCGTTCGCTCTGTGTCAGGGCGTTGCGCAGCTGCATGCTGGGCGTTGCGTCGCGCATGATGGAGATGACGTGGGTCAGCCTGCCCGTGGTGTCCATCACCGGGTCGAACCGGCTCCAGACGGGACACAGCCGCCCGGTCTTGGTGCGGATGGCGTATTCGCCTTCCCAGCTCCTGCCCTTGTTGACCAACGGGGCGACGACGTCCTTGAGCAGGGTCAGCGTGGCGGCGGGGAGGATGTCCTCGGAGGTCTTGGCGAGCATCTCCGGGATGGTGTAGCCGTAAAAATTCGTGAAGGCCTGATTGGCGAAGATGGGGCGCAGGTCCGTGTTGCGTATGGACATGGCCACGCCCGATGCGTTGAGCAGTTGCTCGAAGAGGTGCGGGTGGAGCCCCGGGTCGTCGGGTTTGGCGGCGGACTTCTGCTTCACGCGTGCTCAGTCTTCGGTAGATGGCATGGGCGGGACTTCTGTCGATGAAATCCTATAGCCCATATGCAGGGCAAAGTGAAGACATTGACCGCGCGACGATCATCGGGCCAGCCCCTGTATCCATGACGCGCCGAGACGGGCGTGGTCCTCGGTCACCTGTTCAACCCAGCCTGCGTCCTCGTCCCTGGCGTCGAGGCCGTCCCGGCTTTGTTTGACGGGGGCCAGGACGATGGAAAAGGGGCGGCCGCGGTTGTCGCGCAGCCGTTCGAGGGTGGCCACGAAGGAGTCCCAGCGGGTCAGGTCCCGGCCGGTGATGATCCACAGCACGGGCAGGGTGAGCCGGGCCAGCTCGGCGCGGTCTGGCAGGGCGTCCGGCTCCACGGCGTCGTCGAGCAGGCAGACAAGGTAGGCGGGGCGGGTCGTGCCGGGACGCATGGCCGTCCGCAGCGCGGCGGCCGCGCCGGGACCGTTGCCCCAGATGCCCAGCCGGGCCGGGTCGGTCTGGGCCAGCCCGGCGAAATAATCCACGGCCGCAGCGGTGTCCGAGGCCGACTGGGCCGGGTCTGACGGAACCCTGGCGGGCGGCGCGGCCTGACCCGGAGCGGCCCCGGCCTGGGGGCATCCGCGCGGGTGCAGCGAGAGCACGGCCAGACCCGAGGCGGACAGGGATCTGGTGAATCCCTGGACCAGCCCGCTCTCCACGCACCGGTCGCCGTAAGTCAGGACCACGCCGGGGAGGTCTGCCCCTGAGGGCGGCAGGGTGGTCTGCCCGGCCAGGGTTTCGGCCTGTGCGCCGGGGGAGGCGCCGCGCGCGGCAAAGGTCACGTCCTTTTCGCGCACGTGGACCTTGGCGGGGAAGTGGGCCATGCGGTCATCGTCGGTCATCAGGATGAACCGTTCGATGCGGTCGTTCTTGGCCAGGAAGGTCACGGTTCCGGTCACGGGTTCGTCCGCGTCCACGGACGGCCCGATGGTGTAGACGTATTTGCTGAACTCCTTGAGCCGCCGCAGGGTCTTGTTCTTGGAGTCATAGATCAGGAACCGGCCGTATTTGGTGTCGCGGGCGTCGATGATGGAGATGGTCCGGTTGTCGCGGGTCGTGAACTGGCCGGAAAACTCCGTGGCTTCGTAGGAGTAGTAGTCCGCCATCATGCTCCGGCCGAAGCGGGCCTCATGGCCCCGGTGGGCCACGAAGTCGCCCTGGCCCACGTTGATGACAGCGGGTGCGTCGTCCTTTTTGGTCTCCGGCGGTCTGGGCGGGAGCTTGGTGGACAGGGCGGCGAGGTCGATGACCCGTGCCTCGGTCCGTATTCTGGCCCTGGCCGCCGGGGTGTCTTCCGGCTCTGGCTCCGGCTCCGGCTCCGCCGCGGCCGGGGGAGGGGGTAACGGCGCGCGGGGCGCGTCGTCGAGGATCACGGTCTTGTCCGTCGGCAGGGGCGGCGGGGCGAGGGGCGCGGCGTTTTCGGGCGTTGCGGGTGGCGCTGCGGGTGGCGCTGCGGGTGGAGGAGGAAGCGGGAGCTTGGCGATGAGTTGTTCCGGCGCGGTCATCTCGGTGAGGTCCAGCTCTATGAGCTCCTCCGGCTCCGGGGGCACGGGGTCCACAGCCTGAAACAGCGTCGCCGCAAGGGTGACGTGCAGGAGGATGGAGAGTGTCCAGCAAAGGGCGCGCATGGATTGTCCCGAGGGTTACTTTTTCTTCTGTCCCGTCTCGTCGCGCAGCTCCTGGGCGACGATGCCGAGGCGGTCGATGCCCGCGGCCTTGATCTCGCCCATGACCCGGACCACCGTGCCGTAGGCCACGGCCTCGTCGGCGCGCAGGAAGAGCTGCTTCTTCTGCGCCGCCACCAGCCGGGTCAGGTGGTCCTGGAGTTCGTCCTCGTTCACCTGGTATTCGTCGAGGAAGATGCTGCCGTCCTTCTTGATGGTGAGCACCAGATGCTCGGCGTCCCGTGGCAGGTTCTTCACCGTGCGCGTGGCGGGCAGGTCCACCTCCACCCCCTGGGTCATCAGCGGCGCGGTGACCATGAAGATGATCAGGAGCACCAGCATCACGTCCACAAAGGGCGTGACGTTGATCTCGTTGAGGAACCCGCCGCCTGTCTTGATTGCCATGCCGGTCCCCTACTTCTCGCCCTTGGTGGCCCAGGTGATCTCCCGCTCGGCGCGGTTGAGGAAGGCCCCGGCAAAGTCGATCATCCCGGTCTCCACCTCGTTGAGCTTGCCCAGGAAATAGTTGTAGAAAATGGTCGCCGGAATGGCCACCAGCAGGCCGATGGCCGTGGCGATAAGGGCCTCGGAGATGCCCGGGGCCACGGTGGCCAGGGCCGCGGACTGGGCCAGCCCGATGGAGTGGAAGGAGTGCATGATGCCCCAGACCGTGCCGAACAGGCCGATGAACGGCGCGGCGTTGGCGCAGGTGGCCAGGAAGGGCAGGTTGCGGGTCAGGACGCGCAGCTCCTTCGAGATGCCCTGGCGCAGCACGCGGCGCAGGGTGTCCTTGACCAGGAGGCGCTTGCGCTCGCGGTTGACGTCTGCCTTTTCAAGCAGGCGGAATTCCTTGACGGCCATGGAGCTGACTCGCGACAGGGGCGAGTTGTCCCTGCCCAGGGCCTTGAGGCCGGAGGAGAGATCCGTCGAGGCCGTGAAGGCGTCGTAGCCCGCCATGACCTGCTTGCGGGCAGCGCCGATGGTGAAGAACTTATGGAAGATGATGGTCCAGCTCCACAGGGACATGGCGGCCAGGAAGAGCATCACCAGCTTCACGGCCAGGGTCGCCCCGGCCAGAAGGGTCAGAATGTCGCTGTCAGGGAGGAAATTCATGGTTGCACCCGTTTTGCAGTGGGATCACGGACCGGACAAGCCCGGCCATGCTTACCGTGTACGCCCCCGGCGTCGATATGGCAAGGGGACTGCCGGTAAAGGAAAGTCTTTCCAGACGGTTGAAGTATGTTTTTGTGAGCCTGTGCGGCCAACTCTAACATGGTTGTGCCAAACACCGGGAGGGGCTACAGATATGTGTGCGCTTTCGTTCCCTTTGCCGGGGACGGCCCATGGCGGTGAGGGATTGTGATCATCTACGGAGTCTGTGCGTGAAGATACTGGTGCTCGGGGGAAAGAATCTTGACGAGGGAGCGGTCCGCAGCCTGTTTGGCGAGGCGGATATCGACCTTGTCCGCTACGCGGCGGTTTCGCGCGGGGTGCGTCGGCTGGAGTCGCACCCGGCGCCGCTTGTGGTGGTTGCCCCGGACCCGGCGGATGACACCTGGGCTCGCGCCCTTCGCCGCGTGCGGGAGGAGTATGGGGCGAAACCCGCCCTGCTTGTTCCCCCGGGCGGGCTGGAATCCGATGACGCCGCGGTGACGCAGCGCGCCATGGAGGGCGGGGCCTTCGACGTGTTTTTCCTGGGCGGGTCCACGCCCGGCGATGTTGCCCGCAGTCTGCGCCAGATGGCCTGCCAGAACGGGCTGGAGGACGAGCTGACCAGGGAACGGGTCAAGAGCCGCTGGATCGAGGAGACCGGACGGTTGGGCTCCTGGGAGATGGACGCCGCGGACCGGGTGCAGTGGTCCGACGGCGTGCGGCGGATATTCGGCGACGACGGCAGGCTCACGGAGGATTTCATGAGCCTGCGCCAGTTTGTCCTGCCCGAGGATCGCGAGATATTCGACCAGGCCAACAAGGCGACCTTCGAGCAGGGCTGGCCCCTTGATTTCGAGTACCGGATACTGGACGGCGCGGGCAAGATCCGCCATCTCCACCTGCACCGCCGGGTGGAGGGCGGCTCCGGCGACAAGGTGACGCGCGCCTATGGTCTGGTGCGCGACGTCACGGCCGAGCGCGAGTTCGAGAATTTTCTCTTCCGGCGCGACGCGGTCATTCAGGTGGTCGGCTCCTTTGCCGGGCGCTTCCTGCGCGAGCCGGACTGGGAGAGCGGCATCAGCAACGCCCTGAGCGCCCTGGGCAAGGCCTCGGACGTGACCCGGGTGTTCCTCTTCCGCAAGGCGTCCTCGCGGGACGATCAGGCCGCCCTGTCAATGACCCACGAATGGGCCGCGCCGGGGATTGCGCCCCTTTTGGGTCGGCCCGAGGTGGAGGACAAGGATTTCAGCCAGTACGCCCAGTGGCGGGCGAGCATGCTGCGCCGCCGGGTGGTGGTGGGCAACGTGCGCAGCTTCCGGTCGGACGAGCAGTCGCTGTTCAGGGTTTTCGGGGCCAAGTCCGTCATGGTCGTGCCCATCTTCGTGGGCCGCCACTGGTGGGGGTTCATCGGGTTCAGCGAGCACCGCGCGGAGCGGGACTGGCAGCCCGTGGAGATAGAGTCCCTGACCATGGTGGCCGACATCTTCGGCTCGGCCATCCTGCGCCGCCGGATGGAGGAAAAGCTGGTGGCGGCCAACAGTCTGGCCGAGGAGGCCAAGACCATGGCCCTGGAGGCGAGCCGGGCCAAGAGCCGGTTCCTCGCCAACATGAGCCACGAGATACGCACGCCCATCAGCGGCATCCTGGGTCTGGCCGAGATGATCATCACCACCGGCCTGACCAGCGAACAGCGCAAGAACATGGACATGATCCGGGGCGCGGCCCGCTCCCTGCTCGGCATCATCAACGACGTTCTGGACATCTCCAAGATCGAGGCCGAGAGGATGGAGCTGGCGCCCGAGGACTTCGACCTGCGCACCCTGATGGAGACCGTGGTCGGCCCCTTCATGCCCCAGGCCGACCAGCGTGGGCTGCTCCTGCGCCAGCGGGTGGACCCGGACGCACCGGCCCGGATTCATGGCGACCCTGACCGCCTCGCCCAGATTCTCGTCAACCTCCTGGGCAACGCCATGAAGTTCACCGAGCGCGGGCTGGTGGAGCTCACGGTCAAAGTGGCCGTGCGCGAACCGGAGCGGACCTGTCTGCTCTTCACCGTCCACGATACGGGCGCGGGCATCCCGGCGGACAAGCTCGAAACGGTCTTTGACAGCTTCACCCAGGTGGACAACTCGGTGCGCAAGAAGCACCAGGGCACGGGACTCGGCCTGACCATCGCCAGGGAGCTGGTGGAGATGATGGACGGCGTCATCAGGGTGGACAGCGAGCCGGGAGAGGGGACCACCTTCACCTTCACGGCCTGGTTCGGCATCCCCGAGAAAACCGAGGCCGAAGCCCCCAGGAGCGCGTCGCCCATGCCCAGGGGGCTGCACCTGAACCTCCTGCTGGCCGAGGACAATCCGCTCAACCAGAAGTTCCTGACACATTTCCTGACCATGTTCGGCCATGCCGTGACCGTGGCCGGCAACGGGCTGGAGGCGCTGGAGGTGCTCCGGCGTCGCGGGCGCGAGATAGACCTCGTGCTCATGGACATCCAGATGCCGGAGATGAGCGGCATCGAGGCCACCCGGGCCATCCGGGAGTCCGATGGCCGGGCCTTCGATCCCGCCATACCGATCATCGCCCTGACCGCCTACGCCATGAAGGACGACCGCGAGCGCATGACCCGCGCGGGCATGGACGATTACGTCAGCAAGCCGGTGGACATGAAGGAACTCTCGGCGGCCATAGCGCGCAACACACCCGCCACGGCGTCTCCCAGGCAGGGGACCCCCGTTGTTGGTGCGGAGGGCGCGGGCCGCAAGGACACGGTCGGCAGGGCCAGGGGCTTTGAACTGGACATTCCCGCCCTGGTCGAGCGGTTCGACGGCAACACGGAAATGCTCGGGGAGATCCTGGAGCTGTTCCTGCTTGAGTCCGGCCCCCGTCTGGCGGCACTGGACGCGGGCATCGCCTCCGGGCGACCCGAGGATTTGGGGCCCATCCTGCATTCCATCGCCAACCTTGCCGGGCACGTGCTGGCCGTCGAGGTCATGGAGCGCGCACGCAGCCTTGAAAGCCTGTGCAACAAGGGCAGGATGGCCGAAGCCGTCAAGGGGGCGGCTGAACTGCGGCCCCGGTTCGCCGGGCTTGTCGAGGCGGTGCGCCGTGGTGCGGAAACGTTGTCAGGCGACTCGGCGTTGCATTTTCCCGTTTGAGCGAATAACCTTGCAATCATCGGCCCGCGTCTCCGGCGGGACAGTTCATACGGGAGGGAGCGAATGCTGGTCAGAGATTGGATGACGGTGAACGTCGTCACCCTTGGTGTCAATTCGTCGGTTATCGACGCGGCGGACATCCTTCGTAATAAGGACATACGGCAGTTTCCCGTGGTCGACGCCCGGAACAAGCTGGTGGGCATCGTGTCCGACCGGGACATTCGCGACGCCATGCCCTCGAAGTTCATCCCCGGCGACTGTCTCGACGGTCGCGAGGGCGGGCTGAGCACCCTCACCGCCAGCGATATCATGACTCTGGGGCCCATCACCGTGACCCCGGACACGGCCATCAACGCCGTTGCCGAGATTCTGGTGCGCCACAAGATCGGCGGGCTGCCCGTTGTGGAGGGCGGCGAGCTGGTGGTGATCGTCACCCAGGCGGACGTGATGCGCTTTCTGTGTGCGGCGTCGGGTTCCGCGCGCTCGGGAACCCAGTTGGCCTTTCGGCTGGAGTCCCATCCCGGCCCCTTGTCCCAGCTGCTCACGGATGTCCGGACCATGGGGCTGACCTTTACCAGCGTGCTGACGGCCAACGACCGCAGGCATCTCGGGTTCCGCAACGTCTATATCCGCGTCGAGGGCCTGGGTGAGAATTCGGTGGAGCAGCTGGTGGAAAGGTTTCAGGAGAAGTACGTGGTGCTCTTTTATGTCAACGAGGGCGTCACGGTGGACGTGCTGTAGCTGCCCGGCTCGTCGGAGCGGGCAGCGTGAAGGCCGCGTCCGAAAGGGCGCGGCCTTCACGTTTCCCGCTCCGGGGCCGTTTGCTAGTCCGCGAGGGCCTTCTTGACGGATTCCATGAGCTTGCGGGTGTCGATGGGCTTGGTGAAGGTGTCCACGACGTCGAAGACCTTGGCCAGCTCGACGATGGCCTCGGGGTTGAACGCCTCGCCGCCGGAGATGGCGATGAACTTGTGGGACTTGTCGGACTTGATCAGCTCACCCATGACCTGAAGGCCGCCTTTCTTGGGCAGGAATATGTCGATGATGCTCAGGTCGATGGTTTTGTCCTGGAACACGCGCAGCGCTTCCTCGCCGTCTGCGGCCTCGACCACGGCAAATCCCTCGGCTTCGAGTACCGATTTGATCAGCTCGCGGATCATGGGGGCGTCGTCTACAACCAGTATCGTCTTCATCGTCGCGCTCCTTGTCTTTATTGTCGTGATGGTTTCATCAGGTTTTTGTCTCTTGCGCCAGATACTCTAGCGCGGAGAGCGCCTCGGCTTCAAGCGTCTTGTACTCCCTCGCCGCAGAGGCCCCGTCCTTTTGCTTGCAGAAGAATTCCATCTGCTCGGCCAGCGCGCCTGCCCGCCGGGCCCCCACCGTGCGCGAGGACCCCTTGATCGAATGGGCCAGCCGTCGCGCGTTTTCCCAGTCCGCCGCCTCCATGAACCCGGCCAGTTCGGCCAGCTCTCCCGGGATGTCGCGCTGAAAGATGGCGTCCATGCGGGAGAGCAGATCGGTTCTGCCGCCGAGCATGTCCAGGGCTCCGGCCCGGTCGAAGCGGGTGTCCCTGGACGGCTGGCGAGGCCCGTCCCGGTCCGCCTCGGGCGCGGTGGGGGAGGCGCTGGCCCCCGCGCTGGCCACGGTGGCCAGGAAGGCGTCGATCTGGATGGGTTTGGCGATGTAGTCGTTCATCCCGGCCTCAAGGAACCGCTCGCGGTCTCCCTTGAGGGCGTGGGCGGTCAGGGCCACGATGGGGATGTCCGGGTTGAGTGCGCCGGAGTTGGGGTCGCGTATGGCCCGAGTCGCCGTGATGCCGTCCATGATGGGCATCTGCACGTCCATGAGGACCAGGTCGAAGGGGACGCGTTTGACCGTTTCCAGGGCCTGGGCTCCGTTTTCCACGGCCGTGACCGTATGCCCTTGCTCCTTGAGCAGGGTTATGACCAGGCTGCGGTTGAGGGCGTTGTCATCGGCAAGGAGAACATTGAGGGGTGCGGCCTGCCGATCGACTGCGGGCAGCGGTGCGTCACCTTCGATGGCGTCGGGGTCGCCCACCGGGAAAGGAACGGTAAAGGAGAAGGCGCTGCCCTCGTTTGCCTCGCTCTCGACCTCAAGCCGGCCGCCCATCAGGTCCACCAGGAGCTTGCAGATGGCCAGCCCGAGGCCCGTTCCGCCGTGTTTGCGGGTGATGGAATCGTCCGCCTGGAGGAAGGACTTGAAGAGCACCTGCTGCTTGTCCTTGGGGATGCCTATGCCGGTGTCGGCCACGGTGAACCGAAGAGTGACGTGCGGTCCGGGTTCGGCGGAAGGCCGGTTGGCGGTGCGCTCGACGCGAACGCTGACGCCGCCGGTTTCGGTGAACTTGACCGCGTTGGCCACGAGGTTGACGAGGACCTGACGCAGCCGGGACGGATCGCCCACCAGGGCCTCGGGCACGTCGTCGCCTATGTCTGTCGTCAGATGCAGCCCCTTGCCCTCGGCGGTGAGCCGGTGCATTTCGAGGACCGTGTGGAGGTTCTTGCGGAGGTCGAAATCGATCTGTTCGAGAGAGAGCTTGCGTGCCTCGATCTTGGAGAAGTCGAGGATGTCATTGATGATGGTCAGCAGCGAGTTGCCCGCCTCGATGACCTGTCTGAGGCATTGTTCCTTGCGTTCCGGGTCGTCCACGCGCAGCCCAAGCTCCGCCATGCCCAGCACGGCGTTGAGCGGGGTTCGGATCTCGTGGCTCATGTTGGCCAGGAAGGCCGACTTGGCGTGGGTGGCGGCGTCGGCCTTTTTCATGGCGGCCACCAGCCGGGTGGACTTGCTGGTCAGCTCCGCGTTGGCCCGTTCCAGTTCGCGGGTGCGGCGGCGGACCTTGTCCTCGGATTTGTCATGGGCGAGCTTGAGGGCGTCCTCGGCACGCTTGCGGTCCGTGATGTCGATGCCAAGGACCATGATCATGCGCTCGCCCGAGGAGTCCGTCATGGGGCTGCACTGGAGGTGGAAGGTGCGCCCCTTGATGTCGGTCCAGTCCCACTCCACGGTGCGGTCCGTCTCCATGGATTCAATGGGCGGACAGCCCAGGCAGTCCTGGGTGGAGCAGTTGAGGGCGTCGCCGCACTGCTTGCCCTTGGGGCTGCCGAAATACTTGCGGAAATAGCGGTTGGCGTAGCGGATGGTCCGGTCCGGGTACAGGTGGTAGACGATGCCCGGCAGGGACTCCATGAAGAATATCTGCCGCTGCTGTTCGCGGCGCAGGTCTTCGTCCGTGCGCCGGAGTTCCGTGAGGTCCAGGGTGTTGATGGTCAGGCGCGAGACCTCGCCCCAGGGATTGGTCACCGGGACGATGGAGTGGACCAGGGAGCGCCCGTTCACCTCTTCCTCGAAGCGGATGGATCTGACGCTGTCAATGGCCTCCCTGATCCTGACCCGGCGCGTGTCCGCCTCGTCGTCGGGGAGCAGCTCGTAGAGGTTGCCCTGCTCAAGCTCGCGGAAGGACTCCATGCCGAACAGCTTGGCCGCGGCCAGGTTGGCGGCGAGCACATAGCCGCTGGCGTCGATGACCAGCGAGGCCTCCATGGATGATTCGAGGAGGGCCCTGGATGTTTCGTCCATGGAAACGTAGGACGTGGGCCGTGCGGGGCGTATCTTGAGTGCCATTGTCTCGATTCCATCGTTCATGTTTCGGTGCGGAGGTGCGCCATCCTCGCGGTTCCGCGCCGTGGGCTGCCGTTTGGGTGGCAGGGCCATCTCATTATAGAAATCTAGGGGACGGCGGGTCATTGGTCAATGGTATTATGTCCAAAGACCGGGAGTTGGTGCTCGCGGCAAGCCCCCTCCGGGCGCGGCGGGTGGATTCCGGCTGTTTGCAATCCTTCGGGTGGATGATAGGGAGAGGCATGGATCATCAGGGAACCATCATCCGACCGCCCAGCGAGGCGGACAGCATCCTGCTCCAGGTGACCCTTGGCTGCTCCCACGGCAAGTGCGCCTTTTGCGGAGCCTACATGGACAAGCGGTTCGCCATAAAGGACCGGGAGACCGTGGCCCGCGACATCGCCTTTGCGGCCCGCCACTGCCGTCGCCAGCGGCGGGTCTTCCTGTGCGACGGCGACGCCATGATCATCCCCCAGGCCCGGCTCCTGGCCCTTTTGGCCGACATCCGCCGGGAATTGCCATGGGTCACGCGGGTGGGGACATACGCCAGCGCCAAGAGCCTGCGCCTGAAGTCCGACGCCGAACTGGAGGCGCTCAAGGCCGCAGGGATCGGCATCGTGTACATGGGGTTGGAGTCCGGCGACGACGCGGTGCTGGCGGCCATGGGCAAGAACGGCGACAGCGCGACCATCGTGGAGCAGGGGCGGCGCGCCAAAAAGGCCGGATTCAAGCTCAACGTCACGGTCATCAACGGCCTGGGCGGCGTGGACGGTTCGCTGGCCCATGCCCGGGCCACGGGCCGCGCCCTGAGCGCCATGGACCCGGACCAGATCGGCGCACTCAGCCTGATGCTCGTGCCCGGAACCCCGCTCCATGCGCGCTTCGAGCGGGGGGAGTTCGTTCTGCCGGACGCGCGCGGCATGCTGGCCGAAATCCGCGAGATGCTGGCCTGCCTGACCCTGACGCGCGGGCTGTTCCTGGCCAACCATGCGTCCAACTACCTGCCCCTCAAGGTGCGCCTGCCCGCAGGCCGGGACGCGGCCCTTGCCGAGCTGGACGCGGCCCTGGCCGACGAGTCCCGGCTGCGTCCCGAGTCCTCCCGGCGGCTGTAGGCCGCTCCTGTTCCAAGGCGTTTTCTATACATGTTGTAAGCAAAAGCGGAAACCGCCTTCGGCGGATTTGTCAGGTGATGTCGCCTCCGGCGGCCAAAGGGCTGTAACCCTTTGGAATCCCACTCTCGCCTTCGGCAAAACTTTCTTTACCTGAGGGCCTGCTGTCGACCCCACCAACCCGGGAAAACAGCTTACCATGCAAGAAGCCCCGAAACCGTTATGGTTCGGGGCTTCTCGCATATTTATCAACAGGTATGGGAAACGACTTGCTCCTGTTCCCCTCCCTTTCTCTTCTCTCTGTCCCGGCCCGCCGTCGGCCGTATCCGTCGCGTTTGCCCCGGCGCGTGTTCGCCCTCGTCCCCCACGCGGCTTCGAGCTGTTCCGACAACCGGACAAAGCGTTGCGCAAGCGGCACGAAAAGACCCCCCGCCAGCGGCGAGGGGTCGCATTATCGATACGTTATCGTAACTTAAAAGTCTTTATTGTTCGGGTGCTTCGTCGGGTTCCGGTGAGAAGAACGAGTCTGCCCAGGTAAAGGCGTGCTGGTAGCTGACCGCCACTGTTCCGGGGAGCAGGTCAAGCTCCTTTGCCCTGGCTCCCACCTCGTCCCAGTCGGAGCTTTCGATGGCCTGCGCCAGGTTGAGCCATGACGAGTAGCGGTTGGCCTGGCCGCACAGGGCGTCCTTGATGGCGTCGTCCACGGGAAGGTGGCTGACGATGGTCCGCATGTTCATGTCCAGCAGGGCGTCGAGCAGGGAGAAGAGGCCGAGCATGAAGAGTTTGTCCGACTCCTCCTCGTAGCCGCCGCCGAGGGCCGCCGTCTCGAACAGCTTGGCCCGGTGGGCCGAGAGGTAGGAGAGCTCCTGGCTTTTCTGCGAGGGGGTCATGTCCGTGAGGATGATCAGGCGCAGCCAGTTGCGGATGGGTTTCCAGCCCGCCAGGACCACGGCCTGCCTGATGGAGGTGATGGTGGTGGCGAAGCTGAAGTTGGCCGAGTTGAGGAAGTTGAGCAGCCGGTAGCTGATGGCCACGTCCGCCTCGATGGCCGGGGCCAGGGAGTCGAAGTCCGGCTCGTCTTTTTCGATGATCTCGAACAGCTTGAGCCGGGTGATCTCCGACGAGGTGATCTTGCGGCCGGATTCGGTCAGGGGGCGCTTGAAGAAGAAGCCGTGGAACAGGGTGAACCCCGCTTCCTTGGCCCGGCTCAGGTCCTCGGCCGTTTCCACGCGCTTGGCGATCATCCGGGGGGCGCCGAGCTTCTTGCCCTTGGCCATGGTGTAGGCCAGGTCCGTCTCGTCCCTGTCGGCCATGTCGACCAGGAGCACGTCGGCCAGCTCGGACAGGCGTTCGCTGCCGGGCTTGCCTTCGAAATTGTTGATGGCCACCTCGTAGCCTTCGCTCTTGAGGTCCTTGAGGGCGTCGATCAGGGCGTCGGACGCATCGGCCTGCTCTTCGAGGATGATGACCGTATTGCTCCAGGGCACGGCCAGGGGCGTTCCCGCCACCACGTCCTCCGGGGTGAAGTGGATCAGCAGCCGGGAGCGGCCGCCGCCCAGCCCGCCGCACAGGGGAAGGTTGGCCACAAGGTTCATGGTCGCCTCGGAGTTGTCCGAGATGACCGCCCGGTCGGCGTTTTCGCTGTTTCGGAACAGCATCATGTAGCCCCACGTCTCGTTGTGGGCGGTGAAGATCGGCTGTCGGGCGATGAAGATCGTTTCGTAGGTGGTGTTCTCGTCCATGTGTCCTCTCTTTCTGTGGGCCCTCAAATAGTGATCATTATTCTCGCTGGAGTCAACAAAGAGCAATAAGATTGATCAAATAGCTTTTCTCTGCCCCGCAGAGCGGGCTGTTAGCCCTTCCATCTTTCAGGCGAGTGTATTATGGCAACTTCATTACTGGAGAACTCCGCCAAGCGGAAGGAAAATCACCATAGAAGAGGTGCAGGATGCATATCGGTAAAGCCATTCGTCTGGAGAGGATTTTCAACCGCAACACCCGGCGGACCATTATCGTGCCCATGGACCACGGCGTGACGGTGGGGCCCATAGCCGGGATCGAGAAGATGCGCGACACCGTCACCAGCCTGGTGGCGGGCGGAGCCAATGCGGGGCTGGTCCACAAGGGCCAGGTCAAGCTCGGCCACCGGATGCAGGGGCGCGACTTCGGCCTCATCGTCCACCTTTCGGCGGGGACGGTTCTTTCTCCCTATCCCAACGTCAAGCGGCTGGTGACCACCGTGGAGGAGGCTATCCGCCTCGGGGGCGACGCCGTCAGCGTCCATGTCAACCTGGGCGACGAGACCGAGGGCCAGATGCTGGCGGACCTCGGGACCGTGGCCGCCTCGGCCGCCGAGTGGGGCATGCCCGTGCTGGCCATGGTCTACGCCCGCGGCCCCAAGGTGAGCGACGAGTACGACCCGACCATGGTCGCCCATTGCGCCCGGGTCGGCGCGGAGCTGGGGGCCGACGTGGTCAAGGTCAACTACACCGGCGACGCCGAGAGCTTTGCCCATGTGGTGGATTGCGCCTGCGTGCCCGTTGTCATCGCCGGAGGTCCCAAGCTGGACTCCACCCGCGACTTTCTCTCCATGGTCCGCGTCTCCATCGATGCGGGCGGAGCCGGACTGTCCGTCGGCCGCAATGTGTTCCAGCACCGCGATCCCACACGGTTGGTCCAGGTGCTCAACAGGGTGGTTCATGAGGGGATGACGGTTGACGAGGCCGTGGAAGGCTACGAGGACGTGTTGTAATCCCCCTTTGATTCACGAGTCTTTCGCCCAGGCTCGTCCGGCGCGCCTTCTGGCCCGGATGCCTGGGCGTCGGCGTTTCCTGCCCCGGGTGTTCCCGGCGGCCCCTCCTCCTCCCGGGCCACAGCCTCCGAGACCGCGAATCCCGCCCGCTCCAGGTCCGTGCTCGAAGGCAGGCCCCCGCCTCGTGTCGGCACGATCAGTATCGCTACGCGCATCTCCCACCCCGTCGAAGCCGTTTGGCCGTATTGTCCGGCCAGCTTGCCGCAAAGCACGATATAGTAAGCCATGTTTTTATAGAAAGCATGATCAAGGCTTAATGACGTAAGGTGTAAAAGTCCAGTAAAAACTCACTAATTTTGTACGTAACTGCCTATTTTACTTTGAAAAAAAGGTAAAATAACATTATAAGTTTTGCCTGTCGCATTCGGCTGGAGAGACAGAGACGTCTCAACGCTGTTTGATGTGTCGTTGCCATCGCCGTGTTGCGGTGTTTGGCAGTGTTGTTTGATCGCAATACAGTTGTCACTGCATGGTGATTCCTTGTCCTGCGATTGCAACGGAGAAAAACAACAAGGGCCGGTTCCGACGGTGTGTGTCGGAGCCGGCCCTTGTGCGTTATGCCGTTCGGTTGTTCCGCCGGGCGGTGATCACGCTTTCTTCGTAGCCTTGAAGACAAAGATTGGCAGCGTGCCCCTGGTGTCCCAACCGGCATCCGTCTTGACGGCCACCGAGACCGAATGGCGGCCTTCGGTGGTCACCTTGAGGCCGGGGAGCTGGAAGTTCATCTTGTGGAGCATGGTCGAGCCGGGGGTGACCTCCTGCACGCCGAGGATGGTGCTTTCGCCCTCGGGCGGGGTCAGGGTCAGGGAGACGGTGAAGGGCTTGCCGTCGTGGCCATCCAGGTCCCACAGGCTGGCGAAGAACACGGGCGGCAGCGTGGCCGGGAGCGCCGGGACCACGGCGTGCTCCACGGTGCGGATGAAGGACGTGCTGCTGGAATCGCGGTCGATGATCATGTCCGCGCACATGAGGGCATAGATGAGTTTGGGCATGGAGCCTCCCTTGGTTAGCTATTGTTTGTGCCTGGCCCCGGAAAGGGACTGGCGCAGGTCTTCGGGTAACGCGAGGACGGAGTCGCGGTCAATGTCTGACAGAAGCAGGGCCGCGGCGGTGCGCTGGCTGGGGCTGCCGCCCGTGACCGCCTGACGCAGGGCCGGGAGCGCGTCGGGGCCGATGGCGGCCAGGGCGTGAAAGGCGATCTGGGCCAGGGGAGTGCCGGGCCGGGCCAGGAGCCGGACCAGGATGGGGGCGGCCCGGGCGCCGGTCCGCTTGAGGGGAAAGCCGCCGGACGGTCCGTCCAGGAGCAGCATGTGGTGCCAGACCAGACCGGGGTTGGGGCCGATGAGGTCTATGGCCTCAGCCACCACGTGGGTCACGCGGGGGTCCGTTGAATCCAGGGCGCGCACCAGGGCCGGGATGGCAGAGACGGCCTCGCCTCCCATGTGGCCCAGGAGCCAGGCGGCCTTGGCCCGGGCAAAGGGGTTGTCCGTGGCCAGTCCCCGGGCCAGGGCGTCCACGGCCGGGCTGCCCATGAGGGTCAGGGCGTAGGCTGCGGCGTTGCGCTGGCTGGGGTCCGGGGCGGCCAGCAGGGCCACCAGGGAGGGGGCCAGAACCGGTCCGGCCTGGGCGGCGGAGCGGGCGGCCATGCTGCGCACGGCCACGTCAGGATCGGCCATGGCGTTGAGCAGTGCGTCTTCGGCCAGGGCGGGTATGGGGAGCAGGCCCAGGCCCAGGGCCGCGCCGCGTCGGCGGTCTGGTGAGGGCGATGCCAGGGCGCGTTCGAGGTCCGGCAGTGCGGCCAGTCCCTGTTCTGTCAGGGCTGCGGCGGCCTGGCGGCGGATGGCCGGGTCCGGGCTGCCCAGCCTGTCGGCCAGTGCTTCGGCAGTCGCCGGAACGGTCGACGAAGAGGCATGGGCCACGAAGCCCGGGGGGCCGGTCAGTATCAGCAACGCGAGGCACAGGGAGAGAAATTCCATAGTAGTTGAAGTCACGGTCACCTCCTGTGGTCAACCGGCTATTTTCTGGTCATGTCGCTCCACGCCCAGACCACGCTGCCGCCGATGGCCCGGGTGATGTCGCCGTCAAAGTCGCGGTCGAGCCGGTAGGTAACGGGGGGAAAGTCGCGGCTGTTGTCGGAGTAGAATATCAGCTCTATGTCGCCGTCGAGCCGTTTGGTGTTGACGCGCTTGACCATGGTTCCGCCGTCCTGGCCCGGCTCGCTGACAAGCATTATCTTGCCTGCCGGGCTGGGGTCGCGGTCGTTGCGGTCCACCAGGACGATGTCGCCGGGGTGCAGGGTGGGGACCATGGACAGTTCGTTCTTGCCGATCTCCACGGCCACAAGGTTGGACTTGAGCCGGATGGCCTCCTGGTGGCGCCAGACAAGGACCCAGCCCTCGACCTTGTCCTCCGGGATCAGGCCCGGTCCGGCGGCCACGGGAGAGCTGGCCAGGGGCACGGCGAGGTAATCCTCGGGCCGGGGGTCTGGGGCGCCGTCCACGGCCTGGGCCTTGCCCGGCATGCGGAAGCAGACCTCCTTGGCCGCGTCCGCCGGTTCGTCGCCAAAGGCCATGGTCACGCCGATCCGGTCCAGGATGTGGCCGAGGGAGTCCGCGTTCAAGCCCCGCTCCTGCTTGAGAAACCGGTTGAGCTGCGACGGGTCGATGCCCAGTTCGTCGGCCATGCGCTTGTTGTTGGGGTATCGCTTGCCGCGTCCTATCCGGCTGAGCAGCGCCTGTCGCACGTCGTCGGTGAATCCCATGATCAGCCCCTTTGAATATTGCGAAGTTCCGCATGCATATACACAAATTTTGATAAATGTCTAAAGCCGGATGGCAAAATTTGTTGACTAGCTATTTGTCAGATGACAATATCAGGCGCGTTCATGCCACGGGTGAAGCCGAACATTGGAGAGATAAATGACTGAGAATATGTATCTTGTACGACTGGAGAAGGGCGATCACGGAACCTTCGGCGTGCTGCGGTCTGGTGGGGATGTTTTCTGCCTGACCCTGGAGCCGCCGGACAGGGAAAACATTCCGCAGATCTCCTGCATTCCGCCCGGGCGCTATGTGTGCCGCCGGGTGGTGTCCCCACGATTCGGGCGGACCTTTGAGATAACCGATGTGCCGGGCCGCAGCCATATCCTGTTCCATCGGGGGAACGTGGCCGCCGACACCAGCGGCTGCGTGCTGCTCGGGTCACGCTTCGGCGTGCTGGGGCGGGCGCGCGGGGTGCTCGATTCTGGCACGGCCTTTGATTCCTTTATGGAGCGGTGCGCCGGGCGCGACGAGTTCGCCCTGGTCATCGACGAGGCGTGCGGGGAGGGGCCATGGATTCAATCTGTCTGAAGGGGGCCAAGGAAATATGCCAGGCCGTGGGCGAGAACCCCAAGAACATGCAC
>CAMYLL010000008.1 GCA_947259235.1 uncultured Pseudodesulfovibrio sp.
TGCGCCACGCCGCCCTCGGCCAGCATGATCTCCTGCTCGACCTTGTAGGGACCGGAAAAGGCGATGCCGAGGGCCATGAGCACCAGGCCCAGGTGGATTCCGTAAGCCCCCCACGAGTGGCGGGAGGTACGCATGCCGGGGTTGAGCACAAAGAGCATGACGATGCTGGCCATGGCCGCCACGGACGCGGCTGCGGTCAGCGCGGCCAGCGGCTTGGTGACGCCCGACAGGAAGAAGGCGACGAGGGAGATCACAAGCACCGCGGTCACTGCGGCCATGCCCTTGGCGTTGCGCAGTCCGCCCTTCCATCCCATCCAGGGACAGTAGCAGAACAGCAGCACCAGCACGGCCATGAACGGCAGGCAGACGCGGTTGTAGAAGTTGGCGTCGAGCCCCATGGGCTGAGTGGTCCACATCCGGCTGATGACCGGCCACATGGTTCCCAGCGCCACGACCACGCCCAGGGCCAGCAGGAACCAGGCGGTGATCACCAGCAGTCCCTGGCGGCTCAGGAAATCCGACAGGGAGCGGTGGGTGTGCCGCTCGCCCATGAAGACGACCATGAGCGTGAAGACCAGCCACAGGACCATGGACCAGAACAGGGGGATAGCCACCGCCGACTCGCCAAAGGTATGCAGGGAGTCGATGACGCCTGAGCGGGTCAGATAGGTGGAGAAGATGCACAGGAGGAAGGTGAGCGACATCAGGAAGACGTTGGTGCGCTGCAGGGCGTTGCGCCGCGCCTCGATGACGGCCGTGTGCAGCAGCGCGGTCCCGGCGAACCAGGGGATGAGGGACGCGTTTTCAACCGGGTCCCAGGCCCAGTAGCCGCCCCAGCCCAGCTCCATGTAGGACCACCAGCCGCCCAGCACGATGCCCGCAGTCAGAAAGACCCAGGCCAGGATGTTCCAGTTGCGGCAGATCTTGACCCACGACTTCTGCTCCCCGCCGATGAAGGCGGCCAGGGCGCAGGCGGCGGGGATGGCATAGGCCGCGAACCCGAGGAACAGGAGGGGCGGATGGAAGATCATGCCCGGGTTGCGCAGGAGCGGGTTGAGTCCGCGTCCGTCACCCGGCGCGGGGATGATCTCTATGAACGGGTTGCTCCACCCCGTGAGCAGGAGCAGGAAGAATCCCTGGATGGTCAGAAAGAACATCCAGAACAGGAGCTTGGTCCGGGGAGCCAGGGTCCTGTAGCCCGGCGTATAGACGAAGATGACTCCCGAGACGGCGATGATCAGCTCCCAGAAGAGCAGCGACCCCTCGCGCCCGCCCCAGAAGGCGGTCAGGGTGTAGACAAAGGCCAGGGCGTTGTCCACGTTGTCGTAGACATACCGAAACGAGTAGTCGCGCGAGGTCAGCGCCACCAGGAGCAGCAGAGAGGAGAAGACCACGCCGCCCGCCGCGACGATCTGGCCGCGTTCGACCAGGGGCAGGGCGTTGTCGCGCTCGCTCCAGGCGGAGAAACCGGCCCAGGCCGCGAGAAAAAGGAAGGCCAGCAGGGAAAAGAGCAGGCCCACGTAACCGGTCAGATGCATAGAAGCTCCTTGGCAGACGTTGCGATGCGGTCCGTGGCGCGCCGGACGGAGAACGCCTGTGCCGTGCACTCGTTCCCTGCGCCCGAACCGTTGTCACCAGTCTGCATACTCAACTTTTCACCGGGATGGTATCAGTTTAAATAGATGGATTGATCATCCGCGCCGCAGTCCGGGGCACGCCCCGAACCAGTGTCCGGTGGGGATATGTGGCTCCCGAAAAGGTTGCAAGCATGTGAATAAAATTTCACCAACCGCAACCGATGTCGAGAAAAAGCCCCTTTCCGGGAGCAGCCGAAGCACTCTCCCGCCACCCGTCCGGCGCGCCGGGCGATGAATGAGCAACGGTGCGAACTAGCCTTTGTTCTCGTCCAGCGCCTTGCTCTGCTCTTCGTACTTGGACGGGCACTTGGTCACCAGGGACCGGGCCTTGAAGACCGGATCGTCGGGCGACAGCGCCCCCTCGACGATGACCTCGACGTCTTCCTTGAACGTGTCGGGGACCGCGCCGCGATATTCCACGCGCAGCACCTTGGTCGGGTCCAGCTTGTCCACCAGGTCGAAGGACGCGCCGAGCTTGCCCTCGGCAATGACCATCCCCTCGGGCGAAACCTTGCCGAAGAGGCGCGCCTGCCGAACCTCGCCACGATCCAGCTCCATGGCCTCGGACACGTTGAGGAAATAGACGCTGTCTTCCGTCAGGCCGGAAAAAACAAGGTAGCCCAGTCCGCCCAGAAAGAGCAGCAGGGCCACCACATAAACCATTTTATTTGTGCTTTTCGCCATGTGTATCCTCAAAAAGGTGGCGCGGCGGCGCGCCTATGTTTCGTTCGTATCGTCGCCTCCGGATGTCAGCTCGTTGCGTTGCGTCCTGGCGAACTCACGCATATCCACCACCCGGTCGGTCTCGTCAACTATTTCGCTCCCGAGAATTTCTTCCAGCACGTCCTCCAGGGTGACGACCCCGGCCACTCCGCCGTACTCGTCGAGCACGATGCACAGATGGTTTCTACTGCCCAGGAACTTCACCAGCAGCTTGTCCAGGGTGATGCTCTCCAGCACGAAGCGCACGGGCCGCATGATGTCCGAGAGCCGCAGATCGTCATGCCCATCGGCCAGAGCCTCAAGCACCTGCCGCCGGTAGACCACGCCCACAACATCCTCCGGGTCGTCGGCCCAGACCGGGATCCGGCTGTGGGGCCACTCCGGATGACTCTGTCTCGCCTGGGCCACGGTCAGCTCCGCCGGGAGCGAGAAAACCACCGTGCGGGGGGTCATGATCTCCTCCGCCGTCTTGAGGTCCAGCAGCAGGATATTGCGGATGGACTGCTCCTCGTAGGGCTTGATGGACCCCGATCGCCTGGTCAGCGTGACGATTGCCCGGATGTCGTCCTCGGTATGATCCGGTCCTTCCGTCTTGCGGCTGACCACCTTGGAGAGCAGCTGCATCACCGCGATCACCGGCCGGAACACCCACACCATGGCTTTCAGGGGCCGGGCCAGCGGCGGCGCGATCCGGTCGCTGTACATGACGCCTATGGTCTTGGGCAGTATCTCCGTGAAGATGAGAATAATTACTGTGAAGCCCACTGTAAAGACCCAAAGGGTCTCCTTGCCATACACATTGGCCCAAGCCCAGCCCGCAACGGCTGCTCCAGCCGTGTGTGCGCAGGTGTTGAGCGTCAGAATGGCAGTGATGGGTTCATCAATCTTTGATCTGAGCTTATGCAGTATTTTTGCGGACTTGCGACCAGAGACCATGAGCTTTTCAATGTCCGCCCAGCTCATGGAATACAGAGCTGCCTCGGCCACGGAGCAAAACATGGAGACGAAAACGGCCACGCTCACCGCGATAATGAGTTCAATCATACGGCTCGGTCACTTCCTGACCAGTCCGGGTCAAGCCGGAGTCTGGAGCATTAAATATAGCAGATGGATACCAGTGGCGCAACACACAACCGCCTTGACTTCCACGTGGATTGAGGCGAACTCATTGGCATGATGATGTCAAGCGACACACAACCGAAAGTCGTCTTCCGCCTGAGCCACCTGGGCGACGTGGCGCTGGCCACGGGCGTCCTCACCCACTGGCACGAAACCTACGGGGACACCTTCGTATTCATCACCCGCGAAGGCAACGCCCCCCTGCTGGACAACCACCCCGCCGTGGTCAAGACCGTGGGCCTGAGCGAAACCGCCATAAAGAACGGCTGGTTCGCCACGGCCCGCGAGCTGGCGGCAACCTATGCGGGCCACGCCCTCGTCGACCTGCACGGGACCCTGCGCTCGCGCATTCTCTCGCGGCGGTGGCGCGGACCGGTGCGCCGCTATCCCCAATACGGCCTGGCCCGCAGGCTCTACGACCGCACCCACGCCGATGTGTTCAAAAACATCCTCGAAGCCACCACCGTGCCCCAGCGGTATGCCATGGCCCGCGATCCCAACCCGCCGGACGCCGCCGCCCTCGGCCCCCGCCTCTATCCCAGCTGCGACGAGCGGGCCGAGGCGGACATGCGCCTCATCGATTTCGACGAGCACAAGCCCCTCATCGCCCTGCACCCCTATGCCACCCACCCGGCCAAGCAATGGCCGCGCGAGCACTGGCTGGGGCTGACCGCCCTGCTGGCCGGATCAGGCATGAACTGGTTCGTGCTCGGGCGGGACGACAAGCCGCTGCTGCCCGGCCACGAGCGGGACTTCACCAACAAGACGAGCCTGCGCGAGACCTGCGCCCTGATGGAGCTGGCCGACGTCCTCGTCTCTGCCGATTCCGGACCAATGCACCTGGCCAGCGGCGTGGGCACGCCCGTGGCCGCCCTCTTCGGCCCCACCACCCGCGCCTGGGGGTTCTATCCCGCCGAAAAACACGACCGCATTCTGGAACAGCCCCTCGACTGCCGCCCGTGCTCCCTGCACGGCGGGAAACGATGCAACCGGGGCTTCGAATGTCTCAACGCGATCGAACCGGAAACGGTCATGGACGTTGTCCGCGAGATGCTCACCCATACCCGCCACGGCAGGCCGGACGAAACAACCCCGGCAGACTGACCGGCGCCGATCAGCCCCGCGCTCCCCAGCACCGCTCCACAACGTCGGCCCGCTCGCCGAGCAGGGCAACCACCGACGGCGGAACCAGATAGCGCAGGCTCCGGCCCTCCACCCAGCGGCGGCGGATGTGCCCGCCCTTGATGTCCAGCCGGGGGATGTCCACCACCCGGATGGTATGGCCGCCGGAAAACGTCCATACGCCGTCGGCGTCGCGCACCGACTCCGGCCACTGCTCCGCGATGAAGGCGGCCACCCTGTCCGCCGCCTCCCAGCGGTTGACCACTGCCAGGGACGCCATGCCCGGGATCTCCGGCCCGCGCCGCCAGGTGGCCAGATCGAGAAAGGTGGACGCGCCGACGATGAAGGTGATCTCCGACTCGGGCTGCTCCACGCGATAGCAGTTGAGGGTGTCGCAGGTGAAGGACGGCCCGGGGCGCTCGCCCTCAAGGGGGTTGAAACCCAGCCCCGGCACGCCCTCTATGGCCCGGGTCACCAGCTCCATGCGCAGGTCGAACGGAAGGATGTCCGCCCCGTCCTTGTGGGGCGGCTGCTTGGCCGGGACCAGCTCGACCCGGTCCAGCCCGAGCCGCTCCAGAACCTCTATGGCCGCGCGGACATGGCCCACATGCACCGGGTTGAAACTGCCGCCGAGGATGCCGATTCTCATACATATCTCCTTTTCTTCTGACTCCAAAATAGAGCGGAAGCACCGACTATGCAAGGAAAGGCGGCGGAGGCCGTCAAAAATAGTCGGGCCAACGGTCGCCCTTTCCGCATTCCCGGCGGCCGGGGCAACCCCTTGAAACATCTTGCCCCATCTCCCTCTTACATGGTAGCCGCTTCCAATGTTCGATTTCTTCTCCCCAGAGCGTCTCCAGCAATACGCCATCCTCGCGCCGGGCCTGCTCATAGCGCTGGTCTGCCACGAGGTGGCCCACGGCTATGTGGCCTACCTGCTGGGCGATCCCACGGCCAAGTCCCAGGGACGGCTGACCCTCAACCCCGTCAAGCATCTCGACCTGCTCGGGACGCTGGCCTTCTTCTTCGTCCACTTCGGCTGGGCCAAGCCCGTGCCGGTCAACTCCAGATATTTCAAGGACCCGCGCAAGGGCATGCTCCTGACCGCCATCGCCGGTCCGGCCACCAACTTCATCCTGGCCGCAGCCTTTGCCCTGGTCATTCACATCATGACCGCCATCGAGTTCACCTCCGGCGGCCTGGCCGCGAAGATCATCGTGCCCACCTACCTCATCTGCCAGGCGGGCGTGTTCGTGAACCTCATCCTCGGCGTGTTCAACCTGCTGCCCATCCCGCCGCTGGACGGCAGCAACGTCCTGGCCTACTTTCTGCCCCCGCAGCTGGCCTACAAGTACATGTCCCTGAGCCGATACGGATTCATCATTCTCATCGGGCTCATCCTCGTGGGACAATACTCCGGCTACAATCTCGTGGGCCAGGTCATACTCCCCATGGTCTACGCCATGATCCGACTCCTCGGCGTTCCCCTGTAACTTCAACCCAAGAAACAGACATCATGAGCGAAAGACAACGCATTCTCTCCGGCATGCGGCCCACCGGCCCCCTCCACCTCGGTCACTACTTCGGCGTCATCGCCAACTGGCTCAAGCTTCAGGAGGAGTACGACTGCTACTTCTTCGCCGCCGACTGGCACGCCCTGACCAGCGAATATGCCGACGCCACCCGCGTCAAGGGGTTCATCCCCGGTCTGGTCAAGGACTGGGTCGCCGCGGGCCTGGACCCGGAAAAGTGCGTCATCTTCCAGCAGTCCATGGTCAAGGAACACGCGGAGCTGTACCTGTACCTCTCCATGTTCACCCCCCTGGGCTGGCTTGAGCGCAACCCCACATACAAGGAAATCAAGGCCGAGCTGACCCAGAAGGACCTGAACACCCACGGCTTCCTGGGCTACCCGGTGCTCATGGCCGCAGATATCCTGATGTACAAGCCCTGGGCCGTGCCCGTGGGCAAGGACCAGCTGCCCCACCTGGAGCTGACGCGGGAGATCGCCCGCCGCTTCAACCACCTGACCGGCTCCGAGGCCCTGCCCGAGCCCGCCGACCTGCTGACCGAGGAAGCCAAGCTCCCCGGCCTGGACGGCCGCAAGATGTCCAAGAGCTACGGCAACTCCATCATGCTCTCCGAATCCATCGAAGACATCGCGCCCAAGGTGCGCGGCATGAAGACCGACGAGAACCGCCTGCGCAAATCCGATCCGGGCGACCCGGACATCTGCAACCTCTATCCCTACCACAAGCTGATGACCGACCCGGCGCGCCTTCCCGAGATTCAGGAAGGCTGCCGCAACGCCACCTGGGGCTGCGTGGACTGCAAGAAGGTGCTCATGGAGTCCCTGGAGGCGTTCCTGACGCCCCTGCAGGAGCGGCGCGCCGCCTGCACCGACGAGCGCGTGCGGGAGATTCTGGAGGCCGGAAACGAGAAGGCGCGGGCCTTTGCGTCCCGGACCATGGCCGAACTGCGCGGCCTGATCAACTTCTAGCCTGACCATTTGCAATACGCGCAAATTTAGGTAGGCTCAGCCTTTATTCATTTTGAGCAAGACAAGGAGAATGCGTATGACCGCCAAGCAAGGCAGCACCGTCAAGGTACACTACACCGGCACTCTCAAAGAGGACGGAAGCCAGTTCGACTCCAGCCAGGGGCGCGATCCCCTTGAGTTCACCCTGGGCGAAGGCATGGTCATCGCCGGGTTCGAGAAGGCGGTCATCGGCAAGTCCGCCGGCGACTCCGTCACCGTGGAGATCCCGCCCGAGGAGGGCTATGGCGACCCCAACGAGCAGCTGGTCTTCCAGGTGCGCCGCGAGCAGCTCCCCCCCACGGTGGAGCTCGAAGAGGGCATCATGCTTGAGATCCGTACCGAGGACGACAGCCCGGCCTATGTCCGCGTCACCGAGTATGACGACTCGCTGGTCACCCTGGACGGCAACCATCCACTGGCCGGACAGACCCTGGTGTTTGACATTGAGGTCGTGGAAGTAGCCTAGACTACTGAGTATTGATTGAATCAACACCGCCCCCGCCCCTCGCTGCAACCGGCGCGGAGCGGGGGCGTCCATCGTGCGACCACCATGGGCCGGGCGATACGGGAACACAAGACGATGAGCATATCCAAGCGTTGTTGCGGGATGACCCCGTTTCTGGTGATGGAGATACTGGAGGCCGCCCAGGCCATGGAGCGGTCCGGCCGGTCCGTGATCCACCTGGAGGTGGGCGAGCCGGACTTCGACACGCCCGACTGCGTCAAGCGCGCGGCTTGCCGCGCCCTGGACGACGGCCACACCCACTACACCCACTCCCTCGGCCTGCTTGAGCTGCGCCAGGCCATCAGCGACGACTACCGCAAGCGGTACGGCGTCGAGGTGGACCCGGCCAATATCGCCATCACCCAGGGAACCAGCCCGGCAATGCTCGCCGTGTTCTCCGCCATCCTCGAAGCGGGCGACAAGGTCGTCACTTCCGACCCCTGCTATGCCTGCTACGACAACTTCATCACCTTTGCCGGGGCCGAGCCGGTCAAGGTCGCCGTGAGCGAGGACGACTCGTTCCAGTATCGCGTCTCCGGCATCCGCAAGGCCCTCGACGACACGGTCAAGGCGATCCTCATCAACTCCCCGGCCAATCCCACCGGCACGCTGCTCTCGGCCGAGCGCATGCGCGCCATTGCGGAACTGGCCGAGGAGAAGGGACTGTGGATCGTCTCGGACGAGATATACCACGGGCTGGTCTACGAGGGTAAGGAGCACTCCATCCTGGAGTTCACGGACCGGGCCTTCGTATTCAACGGATTTTCCAAGCTCTACGCCATGACGGGCTGGCGGCTGGGCTACGTCATCGCCCCGCCCTCCTTCATCCGCACCTTGCAGATCGTCTGCCAGAACTTCTTCATCTCGGCCAACGCCATGGCCCAGTGGGGCGGGCTGGCCGCCCTCAAGGAGGCGGACCTCGACGTGGCGCGCATGGTCTCCATCTACAACGAGCGGCGCGTGTACATGCTCAAGCGGCTCAAGGACATGGGCTTTGTCATCAAGCATGACCCCACCGGCGCCTTCTACGCGCTGGTCAACATGCGCCACCTGGCAGCCAGGTTCGACGGCTCGTCCCTCAAGCTGGCCTACGACATTCTGGAAAAGGCCGCCGTTGGCGTCACCCCCGGTATCGACTTCGGCGAGAGCACCGAAGGGTTCATCCGCTTCTCCTACGCCAACTCCCTGGAGAACATCGCCGAAGGCATGGACCGGCTGGAACGCTACCTGAAGGAACACCACGGCCTCTAGGCCCGCCCGTTACCCCACAGCCAGCAGAGCCGCCCTCAAGCAAGACGTTTTCCATACATATTGAAAACCATGCAAGAAGCCCCGAACCATAACGGTTTCGGGGCTTCTTGCATTGTAGGATATTTTCCCTGGTTGGCGCGGTCGACGGCAGGCCCCCATGTAAAGAAAGTTTTCGCCGAAGGCGAGAGTGGGATTCCAAAGGGTTACAGCCCTTTGGCCGCCGGAGGCGAAATCACCTGACAAATCCGCCGAAGGCGGTTTCCGCTTTTGATTGCAACATTAAAAAAAACGCCTTGATCCTCAAGAGGATGGCCCTTTTCATTGGCTGCATGAGGTCGCGACCGGCGTCGCCCTATCGTTGGATATCCAGCTCGCGCTTCTTGGTGTAAACGAACCGGACCAGCTCATACTCGAAGGGCGAACCGGTCTCGTGATAGCGGAAGGGAACGTTGGCACGCCTGTTGAGCGAACGGATGACCATCTCCGTGATGGCCACGGACCATGTCTCCTTCACCCCGATCATGCGGTAGACCTGCTTCATCTCCAGATAGAGCAGCAGGAAATCGGCCCCAAAGCCCACGGTGTCGCGCAGGTTGGACGGGCCGAAGGCGGGCATGACGAAATACGGCCCGTTGCCCATGCCCCAATACCCAAGGGTCTGGCCCACGTCCTCCTCCTGCACCTTGAGCCGTTCGGCCCCGGAGGCAACGTCCATAAGCCCGAACACGCCGAAGGTCGAGTTGATGAGAAAGCGCGAGGTGGTGATGGCGCTTTTCTCTCCCTTGCCCTGGAGTATGCAGTTGAACAGGACCGGCAGCTCGTTCAGGTTCTGGATGACATTGGAGAGGCCTTTTCTGACAGGCTTGGGGAGCACTGCCTGATAGACGTTGACGGCCGGGAGCAGGACATAGGTGTCAAGCCCTGCGTTGAAATCGTAGAGATGCCGGTTCATCGGCTCCCAGGGGTCGTACACCTGCATGAACTCAAGGTCCCTGTTCTCGGGCGTTGGCCAGTGGTTGACCTCGGTCTGGAACCCGGTGGGGGCCATAGTCAGGGCCGGGTCCACGCGCCTGGTCGAGGCCGCGCCGCAGCCGCCAAGGAGCAGGCTCAGCCCCAGAAGCGCGAGCACGGCCCAGCGCATGAACGCTTCTGCGGTTCTGCCACTGGTCACGGCGTCACCATCCCGACCATGGCCTCGACAAAGGGCGTATACATCATGTTGCCGCAATGACCGCCCGAGGGAAAGAGCCGGGCGCGCCTGCCGAACACGGTCTTGATGAAGGCCAGATCGTTTTCGTTGAGGATGACGTCGTCCGTGTTGCCGATAACCACGACCTTGTCATTCTCCATGAGATAGGAACGGATATCGTAGAGGCTGCACTGGCGCATCATGGTATAGCGGTCGATGGATGGGTCGAGAAACTTGAGATAGGGCAGCAGGAACTCGTCCATGTACTCGATGAAGCTGACGTTGAAGGCCGCCTCGGCATATGGCATCAGCGGCCTGCCCGAACTCAGGGGATAGTCGGCAGGGGGGACGAGATACCCGGCCCGCAGGCAGACGTCGGAGGCAAAGATCATGGACGAGGACGAGAGCCGGAAATCAACGCCGACGAGAGAGCGCAGATCCTTGTTGTCCAGATGGACGCGCGTAACCATCTCATAGAGAAAGTTGTCATCAAGGTCGGTGACTTCGGCGTTCTTGTAGTATTCGGAAAAGCGGTGGATGACGCTCTCGATCTGATCGCGCACGGAGATGTCGCCGAGGTTCTCCCTGGTCAGCCAGGAATCGAGCCGTTTGGCGGAATGATAGAGGCTCACGGGCGGGTTGATCATGAGCACCTTGCGAAAGTCGAAGTCCCCCGCCAGGGAATCCTTCCGGGCCAGAAAAGCGGCATGCATGGCCCCCAGGCTGTAGCCGGTGACGTAGTAGCCGGAAACCGGTCGCTCCTTCTCCACCACGTCCTTGATCCAGAGCATCATGCGGTAGAGATCGTCCACGTCGTGGGGCACGTAACCGGGCGCGCCGTGCTGCGACGCGCTGATAACGAAGTTCATGTGGGTGGGCGAGGACAGGGCCACCACGTGGAATCCCGCCTCATAGAAGACCTGGGTCAGAAAGATCATCTTCTTGGAGTCGTGCTCCGCGCCGGTCCCGGCGACGATGAAGATGAGGGGAGCCTCGCCCTTTTGCAGGGCCGTGCCGTAGAACATCTCGCCGCTGTAGGAGAAGATGTCCGGCACAACGCGCCCGTCCACGCGAATGGAGCGAAGCTTGGGCATCACCGGCGTCTGCGTCCTGTACACCATATCCGGCGGCGTGCCGTAGACCGTGGCCTGATAGGGGTCGCCGTACGGGTAGCGATAGTCCGACGCGGCCGGGGATACGACCGGGCAGAGCACTGCCGCCAGGAGCACAAGAGCAAGTAGACGCATACGTTTTACGGGGTTGATTTTTCCATTTTGCGGATAAGTGCAATGTCCATACCTAACCGTATTGTCCGTTTCTAGCAAGGCATAGGAAAAGCTAGGCATCCCTCGGCAACTCCCGGCTCAGGTGGCCGTGCTGCGCGCCCCCTCATCCCCCCCGCCCCGCTCAAACAGGCGGGGATAGTACGGGCCAAAAAAAGGGAGCCTCGACAGAGGCTCCCTTGGTCAGCGTATGAAACGGCCGCTACTCGACGACCTTGACCGAGGTCGCCTCCACCTCGGTGTACATGAAGTTCTGGCCGATCTGGCCGGTGACTTCAACGGTGGCGTTGACGATATCCATGCCATTCAGGGCGCCTTCCTCGGTAAAGACCATCAGCTCGCCTGTGCCGTCGTCGAGCAAGAACTCGTTGGCCTTGAGCATCTTGATCACAGTGCCACGCAACTGCACCGCCGTGTCCACTCCGGACTCCTTGGCAGCGGCAATGGTGGTGGCCTTGTAAGGGGCGATCTCCGTGGTCGCGGTGGCGTCCGTGGTCTTGGCCACCTCGGCGGACATGGCAACAGACGCGACAATCAACATCAGTACAAGAATCATTCCTATGCGCTTCATGACGACTTCCTCTTTCTGGGGTGTTTTCTGTTTATAATCGGCGGAACTCTCCGCCTTCGAGAAGAGTAATAGCACAGCAAAAAGAAAAATCTACATTTTTTTTGACATGTAACCACTCGAAATAAAGACAGAATTTAAAAATCTGCACAAATTGATTGATCGCTCAATCAATTTGTGGGGCCACAAGCCCGTTTCCAGTCGCTGGCGGAGCCGGAGCCCAGACGGCATTTCGATACGGCACGCCCTTTCCCCTGAGGCACACAGGCACGCCACGAGTGCGAAACGACCGACGGCGGCCTGTGACGGGGGTTCCGCCACAGGCCGCACGCCGTAAAACGTCATTCTTTGGACAGCGACTATGCCTGCCGCACGCCTGTTCTACTGGTCGAATGATCGGGCAAATGCCCCGTATCCCTGCTCCTCAAGCGCGTCGCGGGGAACGAACCGCAAGGCCGCCGAGTTGAGACAATAGCGCAGACCCGTGGGCGGCGGGCCGTCATCAAAAACATGGCCCAGATGCGAATCCGCCAGCTTGCTGCGCACTTCGGTCCGCACCGCGAAGAGACTCCGGTCCTGCTTCTCCACCACATTCTCCGCCACCAGGGGCCGGGTGAAGCTCGGCCAGCCGGTCCCGGACTCAAACTTGTCCCTGGACGAAAAAAGCGGCTCGCCCGAGACGATGTCCACATAGATGCCCTCGGCGTGATTGTCCCAGTATTCGTTGTCAAAGGGAGGCTCAGTGCCATCCTTTTGGGTCACCTTGTACTGCATGGGGGTCAGGCTCGCCTTCAAGGTCGCGTCGTCGGGCATGACAAACCCGTCCCCGGAGGCGTATGTGCCCACAGGCTTGGTCGCGGTGTCGGGATCGGCCTCGTGGCCCCAGGTCTCCTCGACGAACCGGTCCCTGCCGGAGAGGTAGCGGTAAGTCTTGTAGCGTATGGGATTATGCTTGTAGTAGTCCTGATGATACTTCTCCGCCTCGTAAAAGGTCGTGAACGGGAGTATGGGCGTGATCACCGGAGCCTTGAACCGCCCCGATTCGCCAAGGGCCATCTTCGAGGCTTCGGCCACGCGCTGCTGCTCCGGGGAGTGATAGAAGATCGCCGACGTGTACTGCGCGCCCCTGTCCCCGAAGGAACCCCCGGCGTCAGTGGGGTCGAAGTGCTTCCAGAAGTGATCAAGCACCTGGGCATAGCTCACCCTGGCCGGGTCGAAGTACACCTGGACCGACTCGCGGTGGCCCGTGCCGCCGCTCGAAACGTCTTCATAGGCCGGGTTCTCCTCGACCCCGCCCGCATATCCTGAAACCGCCCGGATCACGCCCGGCAGCTTCTCCATATCGGACTCCACGCACCAGAAACAGCCGCCCGCCAGGGTGGCCACTTCGATCTTGACAGGTTCGCCCATGCTATTCTCCTTGGGAGCGCCGCTCCCAACTATCGCCAGCCCGGTCAGGATCACCAGGACCATGAGCGCGAGCAGCGTCTTTCTCTTCATTGTCATGACTATTACCTCGCTGATGTGGACAATAAAAACTATTACCACTTATTACAGGATAGACATTGGTCCCGGCCCTGTCAACGCGGGCTGCCTGATGACCAGGGCATGCGCATGCGGTCCGCACCCTGCGATTCAAAGCTCCCGAACAATGAGTCCTTGACCTGATAAAAACCTCCATGCTCCTATACGGGAAACGGATTCGGGGCAGACTCGCCCTGCGTTGGTTTGCCCTGCCCTGCCAGAACCGAGGCAGATTGTACAATGACGCATCGCGAGCGGGCAGATTTTTCCGATGAGCAACCACAGCCAAAGGACCATACTCCGTGAACACCCAATTGATGAAACCGCTGTGCTGGACCATGATGCTGCTCTTCTCACTTGCCGGATGCACGGGAGGCGACTGGCGAACGGCCAGCAGGGAGCCGGCGGGCATCGCCCCGGACCCGGCTTCGACGCCCGAAGCCGTAATCCAGGTCTATGCGGCCTCCACATGGGGATGGCGGGGATGGTTCGCGGTCCATACCTGGATCGCGACAAAGAAAACGGGAGAGGACGGCTATACGGTCTATGAAGTCGTGGGGTGGCGGCAGCGGCAGGGATTGCCGCTCGTGCGGATAGAGCGCGACGCGCCTGACCGCTATTGGTTTGGCGAACCTCCCAGGCTGTTGGCCGACCGTCGTGGTCCGGGAATCGATGAACTCATAGACAAAGTCGACGCCGCGGCGCGCTCCTACCCTTGGGGCGCAGTCTACAAGGCCTTCCCGGGCCCGAACAGTAACACCTTTACGGCCTGGGTCATCAAGCGGGTTCCCGAACTCGGCGTCCGGCTCCCCTTTTCCGCATTCGGCAGCGGATACGCGGACTGACGGCCCTATCCGCCCGGGGCTGAACGCGGGAAAATCGAATGAAGACGGAACGCGTCGCCGCGACCGCCCCGCCATCGGCGGGACAGGCGCAGCGGCGCGGAAAATCGTCGGAGAACGGTGCGGCGACTACACCCGGAGGTTCAGCCCCGCATAGGACGCGCTTCCACCGCCGAAGACCATCCCGCCCCCGGTATAGAGCGACGAAGCACCGGCGCTGGCCTCGAACCATATGGACATGCTCTGGGCGCTCAGGCTCTGGCGCAACTCCGGCAGGGTGAGCTTACGCTCGGCCAGGCTGGTCAGCTTGCCCAACTGCACATTCTCGGTGAACTGCTCGGCCATGTCGGGGTTGTCGATGAAGTATTGGTCAATGGTCACCTTGTTCGGGTGGTTCGCGTTGGCCGAGACCTTGCCCGAGGACGGGTCCAGAGACAGGCTGAGACCTGATTTCTCGGTATCGATGCCCAGTTCGGCCATATCTGCCTTGAACCGCTCGTCCCACGCCTTTTCCTGGCCTTTGCGGTAGTTGATGACGCTGTCGAAGGTCAGACGGCCGTTGCTGGTCCTGGGAACGTTCGACAGCAGATCGTCGATGAGTTCCTTGACGCCGGACATCACGCCCGTCTCCCGCCTGCGGGTGTTCCTGGTTGATTCGGCCTGGGCCGCTTCGCTTTCCTCGCGGGCCTGGGTCGATCTCTGATAAGTGTATCCGTATCCGGAAGATTCTATGGGTATCGTCGTCATGTTCCCTCCTTCGAGCGCGCAATGCTACTCGGCAAATTATGCTCACCCGGACAATAAGCAGGAACCATACCACCCCGGACCGATTGCGCTCTGGCAACGGGATGTGCTAGCCTGAAATTGACGCAACCACCGCTTTCCCAAGGGAGGCCCCATGGCTGAAACGGAACTGGTGGTCAGGGACATCGACCTGAGCAGGATCAGGAACCGCAACGAAAAGCGGGTCGCCAGGCTCATGAACGAAATCCTCGACCAATACTACACCGACTACATCTTCGAACAGCTTGACATCGAAGACATCTACGCCCTGACCCTGAACCTGTTGCCCGCCCGTTACGTCCAGCGCGGCAGCATCATCCTTTCCGACCGGATTTCGGATTTCGCCATCAAGAGCAAGATCCGCGAGGCCACCGATCGCGTACTCGAAAACCCGACCAGATCAGACGACTGAGTTCCGCCCCCGACGAGAAAAGGGCAAGCCCCGCGCCGATGGTGCGCGAGGCTTGCCCTGATTTATTGTGCTTGCCCGAAAGGGGCGGTTAATCCTGCGGAGCCTCGTCGGCCGTGCCGCTTCCCTTTTCCATGCCGATGACGAACATGAGCAGCGCCGGGATCACGAAGATCGTGAACACGGTGGACAGCGCCAGGCCGCCCAGCACCACAGCGCCCAGTCCCCGGTAGAGCTCCGAGCCGGGACCGGGGGCCACGGCCAGGGGCAGCATGCCGAAGAGCGAGGTGGTTGCGGACATGTAGATGGGCCGCAGCCGCGTCCGCGTTGCGTCGAGAACGGCCGCCTTGTGCTCCATGCCGTGCTCGCGGATGTTGCCCAGCGATTGATGGACGATGAGAATGGCGTTGTTGACCACGACGCCGATGAGGATGACGAACCCGAGCATGGTCAGGATGTCTAGCGGCTGCGACGCGATGAACCAGTTCTCCAGCTTGAGGCCCAGGAACCCTCCCGCACCGGCCAGTGGCACGGTAAACAGGATAATCAGCGGATAGATGAAGTTGCCGAACAGGGCGGACATCAGCAGATACGTGATGACGATGGCCAGCAGGAAGTTCCACTGCAGGGCCTCCCTGGTGACGGTCAGCTTGTCAGCCGCGCCGGCCAGACGCACGGTGAGGCCGTCGAGCAGCCCCATCTCGCGCACATGGGGGATGAGTTTGCTCTCTATGACTTCCATGGCCTGCTGCAGGGGCATGTTCACAGGCGGAGTCACCTGCAAGGTGACGGTGCGCTGTCGTTCCAGATGGCGAATCTGGTTCATGGAGTTGGTCCGTTCAATCTGGGCCAGGGAGCTGACAGGGACGGCCCAGCCGTTGGGCGTGGCCACCAGGGAGTTGAACAGCTCCTCCGGCGTGGAGATGTCTTCCGCCGAGCCCTTGAGCACGAGGTCGATCTTCTTCTTGCCCGCCTCCTTGAAGTCGCCGATCTGGCGGCCGTCGAGGATGACGTCCGCAGCCACGGCGAGGTCCTCGGTGGTCATTCCCGCCGCCCGGATGCGGTCGCGCTCGGGATTGAGCCTGATCTCCGGGTAGAGCAGCTCAAGTGATGGCACGGGACGCACCTGCGCCCCCGGAATCTCCTGCATGGCCATGCCGAACATGGTCCCGGCCGCGGCCACGATGCGCTCCAGGCTGGAGCCGGAGATGTCCACGTCGATGACGCGTCCCTTGCCCAGCCCCTGCTCGAAGATGGACGCCTGGATGGACACGCCGAACATGCCCGGGATGGAGTTCAGGATGCGGTTGAACAGCGGCGTCAGCTCGGCTGCGCGCTGCTCGTCCGTGGAGATGGAGCCAAAGAGGTTGATGGTCGGCGCGGACACGTAGAAGAGATCCTTGATGCCCGGCATCCCGTCCACCGACTTCTCGAAGTACGGCTCGCTCTGCTCCCATACATATTCGCCTATGCCCAGACGCTCCTCGTAGGAGAGGCCCGGCGGCGGGATGAGAATGGAGATGATCAGGTTGCGGTTGCCCTGGGGCAGGTATTCCATCTTGGGAAAGAAGGCCCAGACCATGAGCACCGAGGCCAAGGTCAGCATACCCACGGTGAAGATGCGGTTGCGCGGCCTGTCGATGGCCCGCTCAAGTAGCGCCATGATGAAATCGGCAATCCGGCCGCCCAGGGCGGTCAGCGGGGTCATCCACTGTTTGACGATGGAGAGCCTCGGCTTGCGGCGCACGGCGTCGAGCCGGGCCGTGGCCTGCATCCGCCGCTCGGCCAGGGAATAGAGCTGGCGCGAGAGCATCGGGATGACGAGCACGGACACGAACAGCGACAGGGTGATGGCGCAGGTGACGGCGATGGCGATGTCCTTGAAGAGCTGCCCGGCCTCCTGCTCCATGAAGACCACGGGCAGGAACACGGCCACGGTGGTCAGGGTCGAGGCGATGACCGCGCCCCACACCTCGGTGGTTCCGTCGTAGGCCGCGGCCACGGCTCCCTTGCCCATCTGCCGGTGGCGGTCGATATTCTCAAGCACGACGATGGCGTTGTCCACGAGCATGCCCACGGCAAAGCTGATGCCCGCCATGGAAACGACGTTGAGGGAACGGCCCGCAGCAGCGAAGATGATGAACGCGCCGATAATGGATATCGGGATTGAGAAGGCCACGATGATCGTTGACGAAAACGACTGCAAAAAGACGAACAGGACCACGATGGCCAGGATCGAGCCGATGATGATGTTGGACTGCACCAGATCGATGGCGCCGTTGATGTAGGGCCGCTGGTCGTAGACCCATTCGAGCCGGATGCCCTCTTCCTCAAGCACGTTCTCGTTGAGATCGTCCACCACCGTCTTGACCGCGTCGGTCATGGCGATGACGTTGGCTCCCGGCTCCGGCTTGACGCCCACGGCCATGCCGGGGATGCCGTTATGAAGCATGGCCACGGAGGCCTTGGCGTTGCCGGACCTGACGGAGGCCACGTCGCTGAGCACCACACGGTACTGTCCCGAGGAGGAGAGCACGACGCGTTCGATATCTTCCGGGGTCTTGAACTCGGCTGGGGTGCGGATGCGGTAATCGCGGCGGCCCACGCCAAGGTTGCCCGCGGACATGGAGATGTTCTCCTTCTGGAGAATGTTGACCAGCTTGGGAATGGTCAGGTTGTAGGCGGCAAGGCGGACCGGGTCGATGATGATCTGCATCTCGTTGTCTCGGCCGCCGCCCACGAAGAGATCGGCCACGCCGTTGACGCGCTCGATGTACTGGCGCACCTCGTCTTCGAAATAGGTCCGGTAGGTCTGCACGTCGCGGTCGTTGCCCGGCAGGGTCCGAATGATCATCCAGATGACCGGCGAAGTGGACGCGCCGGTGGCGGAAACCACGGGACGGTCAGTGTTGTCGGGATACTCAGGAACCTCGTCGAGCTTGTTGGACACGCGCAAAAGCGCGGTGTCGACATCGGTACCGATCTCGAACTTGAGGGTCAGCTCGGACTGCCCGTTGTAGCTTGAGCTTTCCATCTCGGTCAGGCCGGGGATGCCCTTGAGCACCTTCTCCTGCTCCTCGACAATATCGCGCTCGATCTCGTAGGGAGTGGCTCCCTGCCAGTTGGTGGTCACGGTGATGACCGGCTCCGTAACATCGGGCGAGAGCTGATAGGGCAGCGTGGCCAGGGAGATGGCCCCGAACAAGACTATCAGAATGACGCCCACCAGGACGGCGACCGGCTTTTCAATGGCGGCTTTGACTATATCCACACAATCCTCCGACTACTTCTGCGGCGTGGCGGCCACGGGTTGTCCCGGCCGCAGCCGCTCGTTGCCTTTGACCACCACGTCCATGCCTTCCTTGAGCTTCTCGGACTTCACGCCCGCAAAAAGCCCGCGATAGCCCACCACATAGACGGGAATGGGCAGAGCCTTTCCATCGGCCACGGTCCAGACCACCTGATCGCCGCGAGCGGCAATGATCGCATCACGAGGCACGATGAGGGTGGCTCCGCCGAGGCCGCGAGGCAGAATGACGCGGGCCTCCATGCCCTCGGCCAGAACGCCGGTGTTGGCCACGCGAATCTTGACCGGGAAGGTGCGGGTGGCCACGTCGCCACGGGGAATGACGGCAAAGACATCGCCGGCCAGCTCGGTTCCGGCAACCTTGACGGTCACCTTGAGGCCGGGCTTGACCACGCCGAACGCCTCTCTGGGAGCGTTGACGACCACGTCGAACCGATCGTCGCGGGCGGTGATGACCACGGTGGAGCCCACGGACATCCACTCGCCCCGGGAAACGGGCACGTCGATGACGACGCCGTCATAAGGGGCGCGGATGGTCTTTTTCTCCGCCGTCTCAAGCAGCTCGGCAAGCTCGGCCTGCATGGCTTCGTATTTGCTCTGCAGCCCTTCAGCCGTCAGACGCTTGGAGTCGAACTCGCCCTCGGCCACGGATCGGCTTTCGAAAAGGGTCTGGACACGCTTGTTCTCCAGGCGGGCGAATTCATACTGCGCCTTGGCCTGCTGAGCCAGGGCGCGGGCGCGCCGAATCTGCTTGTCGAGCAGGGTCGAGGAAAGCACGACCATGACGTCGCCCTTTGCCACCCGTTGGCCGTCCTCCACCCGAAGGTCCACGACCTTGCCGACAACCTCGGAGGCCACGTCGGAAATCTCCGTGAAATACACTGTTCCGATAAACTCGGACTGGGGAGCCATGTCGCCGGAGGCCACCTTGGCCGTGACAACGGGCGACGGCGGGCGCTCCTGGGCGTGGACAGGGGCGGCAAGCAACGCCGCAAGGCAGAGAATCAAGAAGAAATGCGTTCGAAATATCATGGTAATTTCACTTATTTCCTTATGTTTTTCCAAGGCTTGAAAATCGATATAAAAATGACGGCAACCAGGATCGTCACCTGGAGCGTCCCCCATACAAGGTTCAGGTGCTCGCTTTCAATATACACAGCATCGGTCAGGGCCCCAAGCCCGAGCCGACCTGATATCTCCATCATCCTCGTCTCCCAGGGACCCAGGCACACGGTCCCGAAAACGATGGCCGCAACCGTCACCACCCATTTGAGAACGATCCAGCCGTGACGCACAAAGCCCCACTTCGTCAGCAGGGAATACGCCAGCCCTGTCAAGAGACAGCCGAACGCACCGGGCACTACGACCACCGCCATGTCCACGCGGTGAATGGCCTGATTGATACCGTAAAGGACGCCACCGTCGGCAACCCCGGCCTTGATGAAATAGAGCATGATCAAGGAGATGCCGCCGCCGACCCAGCAGGCCGCGGCCGTCAGATGCAGCCCCTTGAGCCACCGCTGTCCGGTGACGCCCAGCTTCATGGCGACTCGTCCTCGTCAATCAGCCGCATGCAGTCTCCGCACCCACGGTCCAGGCTGGGCTCGATGATCTGCCACAGGACCCGCTTGCAGACGGCCATATCCTCTTCAGGGATATGAGCGCTCAAAAGATCGCGGCTCTCCACGGCGATATCCACCGACGCATCGACCAGGGCGCGCCCCGCATCTGTAATGTATATATACTTGACCCTGCGATCTTCCCGGCACGCCTCGCGGCGCACCAGCCCGCGCTTTTCCAGGGCGGCCACCAGACGGCTGACCCCGGTCTTCTCCTGGGAAAGCAGCTCGC
>CAMYLL010000009.1 GCA_947259235.1 uncultured Pseudodesulfovibrio sp.
TTCGAGACGGCCGAGGGAGAACGGTTCTTCGGGGTGGAGCGATTCGATCGGCAGGGCAACCATCGCTACCACGTGCACACGCTCGGCAACCTCATCCACGCCGACTTCCGCATCCCGAGCTGCGACTACCGCCAGTTGCTCGAGGTGACGCGGATCCTGACCCGGAATCACCGGGACGTCCTGGAGGGCTACCGCCGGATGGTCTTCAACGTGGTGACGCACAACCGTGACGATCATGTGAAGAACTTCGCCTTCCGTCTGACCGACCACGACGATTGGGAGCTGGCGCCGGCCTACGATCTCGTTCTCGCTCCCGGGCCAGGCGGGGAGCACACCATGACCGTTGCCGGCGAGGGTCGAGCACCGGCGCGGACTCACCTGCTGCAACTGGCGGAGCCGGTGGCCATCTCGAGCTCTGATGCTGAATCGATCCTCCAGGAGGTGGCACAGGCCGCTGCACGATGGCGTGCCCACGCTCGCCGGGCGGACGTGGGTGCGCGAAGCGCCGGTGCGGTCGAGAAGGCTATCGAGCAGGGCTTGGCGCGCCTGTGAGCGGTCACCCCCCGCCCTTTCCTCGATCCCTCTGTCCTGCTCGAGGTCGGCGCTCGGCAGAACGTTGGTGGTCCCACACCAGACTATGAGCGAGAAGGCACTCGTCACTCGAGGATGATCGTCTCTCCCATGGCACCGCTGTTCATGGCCTCGGTCTTCGACGCCGAGCGCGTGGACTGGCTGGAGGCCGTGGGCGTCCGGCGATACAAGGTCGCCTCGCGCTCGGTGCGGGACGAGCCGCTGCTGGCGCGGCTGGCCCAGACCGGCAAGCCGCTGCTCGTGTCCCTGGGCATGTGGAACGGGGACGGCTTTCCCGCCATCCCCGGCGCCGCGGCGGTGGAGTATCTCTACTGCGTATCGGAATACCCGACTCCGCTTGACCACCTGCACCTGGCCCAGTGCGATTTTTCCCGATACGCGGGATTGAGCGACCACAGCGTGGGGCTGACCGCGTCCATGGCCGCCCTTGCCATGGGGGCGCGCATCGTGGAAAAACACTTCACCCTGGATACGTCCATGTACGGCCCGGACCACGAGGGGAGCATGGCCCCCGGCGAGCTCGAACGCCTTGTCCAATTCCGAAACGAGCTGCGGATATGTCTGAAATAAAACCAAAAGTTTCCGTCTACGTTGTCTCGCACAACTACGGCAAATACCTGGAGCAGGCCATCGAGAGCGTCCTGCGCCAGACCTTCGACGACTGGGAGCTGTTCCTGGTGGACGACAATTCGTCCGACAACACACGGGACATACTGCAACTCTACCGGGGCGACAGCCGGGTCCGGTTCCTCAACGGCGACGGCAAGGGGCTGATCCCGGTGGCGAACAAGGTGCTCCGGGCCGCCAGGGGCGAGTATCTGATCCGCCTCGACGCGGACGATCTTTTTGACGAGAACGCCCTGCTTGTGCTATCCAACTATCTGGACAGGCACGACAACGTGGCCCTGGTCTACCCGGACTACTATCTCATCGACGAGACCGGGGTCGCCTACTCAAACATCAGAAAGGAATCCCTGGCCCAGGTGGACCACGTGCAGGACACGCCGCCCCACGGGGCGTGCACCATGATCCGCAAATCCGTGCTGGAGGAGATCGGCGGCTACAACGAGGCCCTGACCGCACAGGACGGCTTTTACGTCTGGAGCCGGGTCAAGGACACCCACAAGATCCGCAACGTCAACCTGCCGCTCTTCTACTACCGCCAGCACGGAGCCAACCTGACGGCCAACACGGCCCGCATCACCATGGCGCGGCAGGAAATCAAGAAGATAGCCTGCGACGGCATGGTCGACTGCGAAAACGCGCCCATCGTGGCGGTCATCCCCTGCCGACAGAGCTACGACTTCACCCCGGCCGTGTGGCGGGAGGACATCGGCGGCATGACCCTCCTCGACATAGCCATCGGCAAATGCCTGTCGTCGAGCCTGTTCAGCCACGTGGTGGTCACGGCGGATTCCCGCGACGTGCTGCCTTTCATCGACCGGCACGACGACCAGCGCCTGTTCTTCGTGGAGCGCAGCCACGACTCCACACTGCGCTCACGCCCCATGGCCGACACCCTGGAGGTGGTGGGCACGAGGCTCTCCCTGCCGGAGACCGCCACCATGGTCCTGTGCTATCCGCAGGCTCCCCTTGCCGCGGTGGCCACCCTTGAGGAGGCGGTGTACACACTGTTCATGCACGATGCGGACAGCGCCTTCTCAGCCACGCCCATAGACGTCCCCCTCTACCGGAAGGGGCCGCACGGCATGCTTCGGATCAACCCGTCGGATGTTTCCAGCAGCGACTTCAACACCGTGTACAAGGAGTCCCGGGACGTCTTCGCCCTCCGGGTGAAGAACCTGAAGCGCGGCAGCATCACCGGGAGCAGGAGCGTATGCTTCCCCGTGCCGCGGGACAAACAGCTCTACATCGACAGCTTCCAGGATCTCTCCCTGGCCCGGTCGATCTTCAACAAGCAGCCATGAGTGCCATGAAGAAACGCTTTTCAAAACCCTCCGGCGCCACCCTTGCGCGGCAGCAGGACTTTCTGCGGCGCAACGACGCCCTGAACAGCCAAAGCCGGGAGGCGGCGCAGCGACTGGCCCACGCCCCGCTGCGGTCCCGCTGTCCCCTGTGCGCCGGGCCGTTGCCGGAAACGGACCGCTTCGTCCACCGCGGAGCGCCGTATTTCCAATGCAACGTCTGCGGGCATATCGCCTCGCTCAACGACTCTGAACGCGTCGGCCAGGACCGCGACCAGTATGCGCAGGTATATCCCAGGCTGTCCTCCGGGGAGTGCCGGGCCAGAATGGAGGACATCTACCAACCCAAGCTGGAATGGATACTGGACGCCTGCTCCGGACAGCTCGGACTGACCCGGGCGGAAATGCTCTCCCGCTCCTGGCTCGAGATCGGCTGCGGCGAAGGGCTGTTCCTCAAGGCGCTCGACGAGAGCGGAGCCGCCCGCCTTCAGGGCCTCGGCGTGGACGAGCACATGCTCTCGCGCAGCCGGGAGCTGCTGGGCGAGGGACGCGTCCACGCCCTCAACGGCTCGCTGGGCCAGACCATCCTGGCGCACGGCCCCCAGGTCGTGGTGGCCTGGTTCGTGCTGGAACACATCTTTGACCTGCACGCCCTGGCCGATGCCCTGAACGCACTGCCCGCGGGTACTATCCTCTGCTTCTCGGTCCCGGTCTACGGGCTTTCGGCCATGCTGGAGGCCGCCTGCGACGCCCTCTATCCCCGAACCCTGGACAGCCGGGTCCACACCCAGCTCTTCACCGACGAATCCATCGACTATTTTCTGGCCCGCAGCGGTTTCGCCAAGGCGGCGGAATGGGTTTTCGGCCAGGACGTGGCCGACCTGGGGAGACTGCTGAACCTGGCCCCCTCCGAGGACACGGCCCCTCCCTGCATCGAGCGGGCGCGAGAGTCCTTCTTCCGGGCCGGAGACGAGTTGCAGCAGGTGGTGGACCGCCACATGCTGGCCGATTCGCGCCACGTCATGGCCGTAAAGAACCCGACAACGGATTGATCCCCGCCATGAAACACTGCACGCGCTGTCTCTACACGGAAGCACACCCCCTCAACCTCGTCCTGGACGAGGAGGGCGTGTGCAGCGGGTGCAGGGTCCACGAGGAAAAGGACACCCTTGACTGGGACGCCCGGTTCAAACGGCTCGAAGAGCTTGTCCGGCCCTATCGCTGCGCGAGCCGGCATTTCCACGATTGCATCGTGCCGGTCTCCGGGGCCGGAGATTCCTTCTTCATCGTCGACATGGTCAAGAACCGGCTGAAGATGAACCCCCTGCTCGTGACCTACAACAAGCAGTACAACACGCCGACGGGCATCGCCAACCTCGCCACCCTGCGCACCGTCTTCGACTGCGACCTCCTGCAGCAGACCCTCTCGCCCGCAGGCGTCAAGGCCGTGACCCGCGCCACGCTGCGCCTGATGGGCAGCATGTACTGGCATTGTCTGGCCGGAAGCACGGCGTTCCCGGTCCAGATCGCCACGCGGTTCAAGATTCCCCTGATCATCTGGGGCGCGCACCAGGGGCTGGAGCAGGTGGGTATGTATTCCCATCTGGACGAGGTCGAGATGTCCCGCAAATACCGGCAGGAGCACGACCTCATGGGCTTCGAGGCAGAGGACCTGCTGCGCCTCGCGCCTGAGCTGGAGGAGCGGGATGTACTCCCATACGGCTATCCCAACGAGCACGAGCTGGCCAGCGTCGGGGTGCGCGGCATCTACCTGGGCAACTACATCCGGTGGGACTCCAAGACCCAGCACGAAGCCATGATCGCCCGCCACGGGTTCGAGCCCGGGCGGCAGCAGCGGACATTCGACAGTTACAACCACGCCGACAGCCACCATTACTCCGGCGTGCACGACCTCATCAAATTCATGAAGCACGGCTATTCCAAGGTCGTGGACCACGCCTGCCGGGAGATTCGCCACAAGCGGCTCTCCAGGGAGGCCGCCCTCGACGCGGCGATCCGATACATGGCCGTGAACCCCGCCGACATGGGCCTGTTCCTGGAATGGATCGGCCTCTCCAGAGACGCCTTTCTCGACCTCGTCGACGCCCACCGCGACCCGCGCGTCTGGACCAGGGAGAGCGGAACGTGGCGGCTGAGGGAGGTGTGGCCGGCCTCTCCCCGGGTGGACGAAACCGGCCTCCCGGCCTACGGCTATCAGCCTGACGGCTCCAGGGACATCCCCGGGCCAAAGGACAAATACGTACTCATCGGACGAGGCTGGATCGATGCACCCTGACCACGAGACAACGTTCCACGAGCTGTGCGACAGGCTCAATCTCATCCTCGCCTTCGACCACGTGGGCAGGGCGGGCAACGGCTTCCTGCTCGGCATCTTCGACCAGCACCCCCAGGTGGTGAGCAGCCACTGGGTCCACTACATCTACTCCTACCTGGTCACCGAGTTCGGCCCGGAGCAGGAGCTGGACTCGCAGCGCGCCCACGACTTCATGCTCAATCAGAGCTATTTCCAATTCGTTTTTCAGGACGCGGACCAATACATCCGGGCCAACGTCCACAAGATGGGCGGCGACCCGGACAACCCCATCGACAGGCCCCTGTGCCGACATGTGTTCCGCGAGCTGGTGCTGGCCAGGCCGCGCATCCGACGGCGCGAACTGGTCATCGCCGCCTACTACGCCATGACGGTCGGCATGGGCCGGGACGTTTCCCAGGCGCGATACCTGCTCATCGCAGACGCCGTGAGCCTGCGGGCGGAACACGTCATGGACGGATTCTCCGGCGCGGTGCTCGACGCCGCCCTTGCCGACTTTCCGGACCTGATGCCCCTGAGCCTCGTGCGCGACCCGCGCGCCATGTTCGCCTCCAACCGGCACCAGTTCGTCAACGCCCTGGGCAACATGTACAGCGTCCGCCCGGGCAACACCCTGCGCCAGTTGCGGCGGCTCCTGAAGAACGACTTGCGGGCGGACACGTCGGTCTGGCCCTTCTGGCTGGTCTACGGCACGCAGACGGCGCGGTGCATCTACCGCCTGCGCCAGCGCTTCCAGCGGCAGTTCCGCGTGTTGCGCAACGAGGATCTCAACCTCCATTTCGTCCCGACCATGCGCCGTGTTACCGACTGGCTGGGGCTTAACATGCTGCCGCAGTGGCTCGACGAGGACTACGTCCCCACCTCCATGGGCAGCCCGTGGAAGGGCACGGGGGCATACAACAGCCGCTATCAATCAAAGACGAACGGACTCCTGCACAACGACCCCCAGGCGGTGGCCGAGCGTTCCGTCGGACCCAACAAGCACGTCACGGTCCGCTGGCGCAGCAAGCTCGCGCCGCATGAAATCCGGCTGATCGAGCTTCTCTTCAAGGACGAGATGGACGACCTGGGCTACGAACCCGTCTCCGGCCCGGAGGCGTGCCGCGACTCCCTTGGCCGGTGTCTGGCCCGCCCCATGCGCGGCGAGCTGCCCACGGCGGACTGGATCGCCAGGGGGTTTGCCGAATCCCGGGGCGAGGGCTTCCGGCGGCTCTACTACCTCATCGCCTTCCCGCCCTTCGCCGTGCTCTCGCGCATCAAGATATTCCAGCTCGCGGCCGCGGGCTTCTTTGCCAATGTCACGGACGGCAAGAGCGCCACCCGTTTCCTCTCGCCGGTTCACAAGGTGCTGAAGTAATGCGTTACTGCAAGAAATGCGTCCAGCCGGACACCCGCCCCGGCATCAGGTTCGACGAGCACGGCGTCTGCCCGGCCTGCACCTTCATGGCCGAGGCCCCCGCCGTGGACTGGGACGCCAGGCGCGCGGAGCTGGAAGCCATCGCCGATTACGGCCGGGCCCACCGCTCTCACGGATACGACTGCATCATCGGCGTCAGCGGCGGCAAGGACAGCACCCGGCAGGCCATGTACGTCCGGGACGAGCTGGGGCTCAATCCGCTGCTGGTCAACTGCTCCTACCCGCCGGAGCAGATAACGGACCGGGGCGCACACAACGCGGCCAACCTCGTGGAGCTCGGCTTCGACATGATCAGCTACTGTCCGGCCCCGGGCATATGGAAGACGCTGCAATGGGAAAGCCTGACCCGACACGGCAATCTGTTCAAGTCCTCGGAGATGGCCCTCTACGCAAGCGCGCCGCGCATCTCCCTGGCCTACAGGATTCCCCTGGTCTTCCTGGGCGAAAACCCGGCCCAGACCGTTGGCGAGCTCTGCCTGGGCACCACCACCGGCGACGCCAACCGGGTCAAACACGGCAACACCATTGCCGGTGGCCTGGACGGGGTGAAGCCCCGGGACATGGAGGAATGCCGGACCATTCTCTACAGGTTTCCCTCGGACGCGGAGATGGGGAACGCCCTGATGCGGATCGTCTATCTGGGGTACTACATAAGGGATTTCGGCAAGCGGAAGAACGCGGAGTTCTCAATGGCCCACGGCATGGAGGTGCGCCACGACCCGCCCGAGGACATCGGCGACATCACGGGCCACGAGGCCCTGGACGAGGATTTCGTCATCGTCAACCAGATGCTCAAATACATCAAGCTGGGCTTCGGCAAGGTGGTGGATCAGGTCAGCGAGGAGGTGCGCCTCGGCACCATGACGCGGGATGAGGCCGTGCGGCTGGCCCGGCTCTACGACGGCGCGTGCGCCCCGAGGTTCATCGAAAAGTTGTGCCGCTACTTCGGCATCTCCCGCGAGGAGTTCGACCGCATGGTCGAACGGTTCAGGAACCGCGACGTCTGGAAGCGCACCAACGGCAGGTGGCACCTGGCCGTGGATTTCGACAACACGCCTCTTCCCTAGCGGCCCGCCCCGCTCACTCCCCCGTGGCAGCCAGCTCGCTACGGTGCTCCCATACCTTGCAGAAGGCGGCGACCACGTCGTCTATGTCGCTTTCGGCCATGGCCGCATGCATCAGGTCCGTGCAGAACAGCTCGCGCAGGTGCAGCCGCTCCACCACGGGGCACAGCCCGCGCTCATAGCTGACGTTCACCGCCAGGTTAAAGGGAAACCCGTCGCGGCCGAGGGCCACGCGACGCTGAAAGAGCGGCAGCCAGTAGATGGGCTGGACATACCCCCCGTAAATCTTCACCCCCTCCTTTTCCCGCCCCCTGGTCGGGGCCAGCTCGGCCCGCACGGCGTCGAGGAACGTCTCGCGCGCAACCCCGGCAGCCGCCTCGTCAAAGAGGAACGGCAGCAAATAGAAGGAATGGGTCGCCCCCTCGCGAAGGCCGCCAAAGGTGATGGCGGGCACGGTCGAAAGCCCGTCCATGGTCCGGCGGCAATTATCGCGGCGTGCCTCCATGAGGCCGGGGAGCTTGCGCAGCTGGCACCGGGCCACCGAGGCCTCAAGCTCCGTCATGCGCATGTTGTGTCCCACCATGTTGCACAGGTCGGTCTCGCCCCGGGGTCCGGCGGCGGCCTCGGCATGGTTGCGGATCATGCACATTCGCTCGGCCAGTGCGGTGTCGTCGGTCACGGCTATGCCGCCTTCGCCGCTGTGAATGTGCTTGTGGCAATTGAGGGAAAAGACGCCGATATGGCCGAGGGTTCCGGCCCTGCGCCCGCCCAGATGCGCCAGGGGGGCCTGGGCCGCGTCCTCGACAACCACCAGACCGTGCCGCGCCGCGATGTCCATGATCCGGCCGAAGTCCGCGGGTTGTCCGAAAAGGTCCACCACGACCACGGCCCTGGTGCGCGGGGTGATCAGCGACTCCAGCACGGCAGGGTCCATGCAGAACGTGTCCGGCTCGACGTCGCAAAAAACCGGGACCGCACCCCAGAAGAGCGGAGCCGTGGCGCTGATGCACATGCTGTACGGGGCGACGATGACCTCGTCACCAGGACCGACGCCCGCCGCGCCCAGGGCGACGACCAGGGCCGACGACGCCGAGTTGACGGACACGGCGCGGGCCGACCCGACATCCGCCGCCCACTCCGCTTCCAGGGCGCGCACCTCGGGTCCGCCGTAGAAGCCCTCGGTCCACGCCCCCATGAACTTTGAAAGATCGCCGGAGTCGATGACGCGCAGAACAGCCTCGCGCTCTTCGTCTCCCATGGTGTTGTATCTCGGGAACGGTTCCGTCCGTACCGGCTTGCCGCCGAAAAGTGCCAGTTCGCTCTTGCTCATGTGATGACCCACGGCTCCAGGTAGGGGTTTGATTGGGCTCGCCCGAGCGCGGTCCGGCCGGGCTGAAAACTGATGACCGGCTTGCCCGCCTTGAGGGCCGCGACCAGCACCAGGGACGTCATGCCCCAGATTTCGTCTGCCGCCGCCGTCAAGGGCTCGAAGGGGCCGGATACGGTCCGGGCGACAACGCCCCGGTCCCGCAGGGGGGCCAGCCCGGCATCGCCAAGCGCGGCCTGGCGGGGGTGGGGTTTGACCAGGACGCGCACGCCCGGACGGTTGTCATCCATCCAGCGGCCAATGAAATCAAGGACCGTGGCGACATCGTAGCCAAAGCCGTCTTCCGGGACGACGGGATCGAGAAACAGGGCGGCCACCGGGCTGTCCTCGACGCCGAGGGAACGCAGCAGGGATTTGGACGAGGCCTCCGATGCGCCGCAAATGGCGGCCACGGACCGCTCCATGGCCGGATGCCCCAGCACCGCCACGCGGTCAGGATCGTAGCCGCGCAGAGCGGCATGGGCCGCGAACCGGGCAAGGAGCGTCTCCCGCCCCAGTTCGTCGGGCAGCAGGACGGCGTCCGGCAGGACCGGACCGTCCGTGCCCAGAAAGTGCTCGGTGTAGTTTTTCCAGTGATCAAAAACCAGAACACTGGTTATCTCCAGCGTGCGACACAGGCGGAGAAGCTGGCGGGTGCGGGCAAAGTCCACCTGGACACCGAGCAGCAGCGTGTCGCCCGGATCGGCCGCCGCCCGGAGCGCGGCTTCGGAAAAGGGAACGCACCGCCCGCACGACGCGCCCAGGGCCCAGCCTTCCGCGAACATGACGCCGACCATGCCCGCGGCGCGCAGGGTCGGCTCCAGCTCGTCGAGTAGGGCAAAGGCCCCCGGATCGGCGCAATGGACATGAACGGCCCCGCCGGTGGGAGCGATGCGCCCGACGACTTCGGCCGCCGTCACAGTCCGCCGCCTTTGGCGCGCTCCAGAAGATCCTCGCACACCTGTTGCACGGCCAGGGCGAACTCCCCGTCGCAGCGGGGCGGTTCCTCGCCCCGGCAGACCGCTTCGGCATGGGTGGCCAGCTCCAGCATGGTCTCCTGCTTGCCGGTCTCAACCTCGGCGGCGGGCCGCAGCGAAAGGCAGCCGTACACGTCGTTCGCCACCAGGTCGTAGCGAAGCGCGGCAAAGTCGTCCTTGTAGAACGTATAACGGCCGTCTTCCAGGATGATATCGAACTCGAAATGGGTAAACAGCCGTTCGTCCAGAGCCTGCAGATGGACATCCGCGCACCGGCGGCACACCAGATGCGCCGCCACGGTGGGGTCGTCCTCGAAAAAATCGTATCGCATGCCGAGAGGGCGGGCCTCCCTCAACTCGCCGAACATGGACAGGGCGAGGGCCACGGCATGGGACCCGTTGTGCCTCACGCCCTTGGCATATTTGATCGAGGCGCTCAGCACCCTGACGCCGCTCTCGATCCGGCAGCGCAGCGTCTCGTAGAGCGGGATGAATCGCCGGGTGTAATTGACGAGCAGGGGAACCCCGGCCCGGGAGCACTCGTCCACCACGGCGCGTGCCTGGGCAAGATCGCCGGCCAGGGGTTTTTCCATGACGATGCAGCCGGGGCGGCCCGGGAGCACGGCGCGCAGCGTGTACAGATGTTCGCTGGTGGGCGTGCAGATGCTGACCACGTCGAGGCGCTCGGCGGCCATCATCTCCGCCGTGGACGAGTAGGCTGAAGCGCCCCACCGGACGGCCTCGCGGGCTGCCCGGCTCTCGTCGCTGTCGCAGAGCGCGGCGAGTTCGAAACCCGGATGCGCGGCAAAACCGCCCGCATGGGTCAGGGGACTCCCGTTCCCAGGCGCATCCAGGGTGGAACCGATCCTGCCCAGTCCGACCACGGCGGCGCGCAGCATCATCCCTCCTCCGGGCGCTTCTGACGCACGGCCTGATTGATCCGGGCGAGCTCCGGGCGCTCGCGAAGCCAGTCCACCACCTGCTCGGCGGTGAAATCCATGCCCGACGGCAACAGGGCTTCGAACACCCGGCGCACCAGCTCGTAGTCGAGATATTCGTCCACCGTGAGGCGCAGGCTTTTTTCCATGTCCCTGTCGGCCTCCCAGTTCACGAGGCGGAACCGCTCGGGGTGGGTGTAGATGTAATAGCTGCCGTGAATCCGGTCTATGGGATCGTCGGTCAGCCTGTCCACCTCCTCCAGCACGGCGGTCGGGAAGAGCCGGACATCGAAACCGATGGGGAAGGTGGGCTTGAGACTGTTGCAGACATAGTCCGCGCTTGTTTCCTCATGAACGGCCAGGGTCCGGTCGATGTGGGCGGGGTCGATGAGCGGGCAGTCGCCCGTGAGCTGGACGATGATTCCGGCCCCGTGCGCCTGAGCCGCGCGCAACAGCCGATCGAGCATGTCGTGCTCCGAACCGCGGAACACGGGACATCCGAGGCGCTCGCACAGCCCGGCGATGATGTCGTCCGACGGATTGCCGGTGGTGGCGACCACCACCTCGTCCAAGCGCCGACTCAGGCGAACGCGCTCGATCATTCGTTGCAGCATGGGCGCTCCTGCCATGTCGAGCATCACCTTGCCCGGCAGGCGCGAAGACCCCATGCGGGCCTCGATCAGCGCTACGGCTTTCTCTTTCGACATTCCAAATCCTCTCTAAAAAAGGCTTCGTCTCTTCACTCCGGGCCTCAGCGCAGACCGCGTTCCCCCCGGAAAAGGGCGAAATATACCAGGTCGACGGGCTGGCCCCGGCGGACAACCTGTTCCCTGCGCCTGCCGTCCTCGACCATGCCCACCTTGCGGGCCACACGCACCATGGCCCGGTTGGCCTCCATGGTACCTATCTCCACCTTGCGCAGGCCGCGCCGATCAAAAAGCCAGTCGCACACGGCGCGCACCGCTTCCGAGGCAAGCCCTCTCCCCCAGCATTCGCGTTCGCCGATCATCACCGCCACGTTGGCCACCCCGTCATGTTCGTCGACGTCGGCGGCGATGTTGCCCACATGGCGGCCGTCCCCGGCCAGTGTGATGGCCCAGAGATAGCTCGGCGTGCCCTCGTAGGACGCCGCATAGGCCGCACAGCTTTCAAGGGTATGCTCCCGGTGGCGCTGGCGGCTGAAGGCGACCACCTCGGGGTCGCGAAGCCAGCCGACCCAGGTCGTGCTCACAAAAGACTGGTCCATGGGGCGCAACACGATCTGCCGGGTGTTGATCGCATCACCGGCGGTCACTGCACCCCCCTCCCTCGGCCCGCGCCTGTCCCGGAGCGGGGCGCATCCCGGCAGGACCGGCCAGGGGCGGCTCGGCAAAGGTCAGGCCGTGCTTCCCGCAATACCGGGCCTCCGCCTCAACTATCACCGCATGAAGCTCCTCGCGCGTCATGACATTGGACACTCCGCAAAAATTCCTGACCATCTCGACCTGCTCCGGCGTCGGCGCGTCAAGGGGTTCGGTGAAGACCTGGGCATAGGTTTTCTGCATCTCGTTGGCCTTTTGCAGGCTCGCCTTGTGTTTCTCCTCCAGATCCTTGGAGGAATACCTCGCACCCCCGCCGCCGGGGATCACTATCACGGGCTTGCCCATCAGGACCGAGTAGCTGACGTCCGTGCCCGGATGGCCGGAGATGACCAGGTCGGCGCCCGAGATGATCTCCAGGAGCCGGGGCAGGAACCCGTTGTCGAACATGTGTCCCGCGGTGACGGTCTCCACCCCCGCCTTGCGATACTCATCGTCGCGGCCAAGGAGGATGTCCTTCCAATAGAGACAGGCCACCACCCGGTCGAACGCCCCGGCCACGCCTTCGACCCTGCGAAGGTATTGCTCCACATCATACTCGACAAGGATATGCTGCGTCGAGTGCTTGGGGAAGAGAAGCAATGTGCGCCCGGTCCGCTCCCGCGCCGTGTCCGGCGGGGCCATGTAGCACGGATAGGGTCCGATGGGGACGGCCACCTTGCCGCCGCGATTGGTGGCGTTGAAAAACTCGGCGTACCGCTCCGACGCGCAGAGCAGCACAGGGAATTTGGCCCACTCCTCGACCTCCCATATGTACTCCTGAACACACGGGGCGTGTTCAAGCATGGCCTTGAGGGGATACTGCGGATCGAGACCGAGGAATCCCTTGATGATCGCCGCATGGCCGTAGAACTGGTTGACCGGGTGTATCTCCGGCCCGCCCAGCGGGCGGTCCTCCGCCAAGGCCCTGAGTGTTTTCGCGTCCATTGTACGCACAGCTGTTTCGCTCCTTGTCTCTCTTCTCATACCCCGAAATCGTAGAGTCCGCGACCGATGACCTCCCGGGCCACCTCGAGGTCCTCGGGGGTGTCGATGTCTATGCACTCGATGGAGTCGCCCAACTCATGAAAATAATAGCGGAAGGATTCCCCCTGCCGCACCTCGGGCGTCATCGCGATATCCCAGTACCGGCGGTTGACGCCGTAGAACGTGCCCGCCGGAACCTGGAACGCGGCGGCCCCGGGGTCGCACTCGTCACCGCCCAGCAGCGGTTCGAGCCGACCGTCCCCGCTTTCCGAAAGATAGGTCATGGGGCCGGGATGTACCCGGACCACGGTCTTGACGATGTGGTGGTCGGCCATCCTGGCCGCAAGGAAACGAACCATGGATACGGTCCGAAACGGATGGGTAGGAAACAGGACGACGAGTCCGTCCGGCTCGTATCCCTCCTCCTTGAGGCGATCCAGGGTATACTCCACGCCGAGATGGGGAGACGCCGTGTCCCCGGCCAGCGCCCAGGGCCGCAGGAAGGGCACCTCGGCCCCGCAACCGCGCGCCACGTCGGCGATGACAGGATCATCGGTGGAGACCACCACGCGGGAAAACACGCCCGACGCGAGGCTCGACGCTATGGTGTAGTCGATCAGCGGGCGACCGCAGACATCGACGATGTTCTTGTGCGGAATGCCCTTGGAGCCGCCACGGGCCGGGATGACGCAGAGGGTGTTCATGCCCGCAGCTCCAGAGCGTGAACGACGGACTCGTTGACGTTGGCCACGTACAGTGCTTCGGCCGTGTCGTCGCCCCGCTGGGCGTTGGCCAGCTGAACACAGCCTTCGGCGTACCGCATTGAACTGGTGTGCAGCACTTCACGCCCGTCAAGGGAATAGAGGCCCAGGGAGCTCTTACCGAGGAACAGCAGATGTCCGTCGTCGAACCGGGTCACGCGCGTCGGCCTGGCCAGCCGGTCCGACGGCAGGGAGAAGAGCGGCTCCTCGACTGGCAGAATGCGCCGCACGCGCCGGGAGTACCCCTCCACGGCAAAGACGCCGGCGGAGGTCTGGACCACCTGATGATGCCCCGGGGCGGCAAACACCGGCGACAGAACGTTCCCAGCCACCGCAAGCAGCGTCGTTTTGTCCGCGCCCTCGTCGTAGGCACCCAGAAAAACGCCGAAACTCCCGGCGCAGCCCGTGAGGCCGCTTCGCGTCGGGGCGAGGTGGCGGGAGAGATCCATCCTCTCGACCACGCCACGGCCCGGTTCCACAACCGCCACGACCCTGGTCAGTGGGTCGCAGGCGTAGATTCTGCCGGTCCCGTCGGAAAAGATGTTTTCCACATGTTCGGTGCGCGGTTCGTGCGTTTCCAGGAGCACGCCCGCCGTGTCGAAACGCCTGACGACGCCCTGCCTGTTGCCGGTCCAGAACCCGTCCCCCACCGCACAGGTCGCGCTCACAAGGGCGTGCACTGGGTCGCGGAATTCCCGGACCCTGCACAACGCGCGCAACGGAGCGGGGATATTCTGTCGCAAGGAATCACCGCACTGTTCGAGCAGGCCAAGTCCGTCCGCATCGCCGGGAAAGACGCGCAGGAAGTCGACCAGCGCCTTTCCGGCCTCGGCGCTGCCCCGGCGGCACAGCTCGGCGCAACGGTAGAGAGCCGCCTCGCGACGTCTGTGCACCAGGACTCGCTGGTCCGTCCTCTCATATGTCCGCCGTATTTCGTTGTGCACCCATGGGTTCAATCCGTTGAACGACTCCTCCATGGCGGCGTCCCGCCGCAATCCGTCACGGACCGGCACGACTTTTTGCAGATTCATGAGATCGAGATTCTGACGGCGAATCCCGCCGTCAAAGCGCTTCGCACGAGCGAAAAGTCCGTCGAAATCTTCCGACAGCCCCTGCCGGAGCGCTTCACGCTGTTCCTCATGCCATCTCGTCATGCCGCAGCTCCCCTAAAAATTTTCCGCCCGGACAAGGCCGTCCTGGTTCATCGGCTCAGTTCGAGCTGGAAAGGCCTCGGGCCGCACCGCACACACGGCACGCACAAGGGACTGCATGTCCCTGACCGCCAGCGACTCGGGCCGGGCAAGACGAACCGCGCGCAGCCCGGCCGCAGAGGGAAACGGGTCCGGCGTCGGCGCTTCGGCCAGTTTGCCGACCCACAGCCCCTGCGTTGAAACAAGATTCTCGGGATAGCTCTGCCGTCCGAGGATGCAAGCTCCGGTGGCACGATTTCGTTTGTATCCGGTGGACTGATCGATATCCCACAGCTTCCGGCGCAGGCTGACCGGCTCCACGAGGTCTCCCTCTCCATGCCGGGCCGGGCGTTGCAGCCGCCAGATCACCGAGGACGCTCCGGGTTCCACCGAGAGAACCGGCCCCACGAAATTCCTTCCGCACACTTCGACCCGCTCCGTGGCGCGCACCGGGGCGCTCGCCGGTTCGCAGGGCCGGACCGCGCCGTCTTCATCCACGGTCCAGACTTTCAGACGCACACCGTCCCGACCGAACGATCCGTCCACCCACAGGGCGTCGACCCCGTCGCGGCGCAGGCAGACCACCGTGGCGTCCTCTGGCGCCCACAGGGCGTCCATGCCCATCAGCTCGACTCCGGAAACCTCGACGTGGGGCAACAGCCGCCGCGCCTTTTCGCCTTCCTCCAGGAGAATGGCGGAGACAAAGGTCGCGTTGTCATACATGGCCCGGCCGAAATGGGAAGCCGGGACTATCTCCGGCAGCAACGGGTCCATGGTGAAAAGCCCATGACCGACGACCATGGCGTGCCACGCCCCGGCCACTAGCGGCTCGGCGGACCGGGTCTGCGTCCGTCCATCGAGCAGGAACGGCCGTGAAATCCGACCGCCCCCTCCCGTCCGCCCCCGGATGGCCTCGGGAATGCCGGGGACCTCGCCCTTCCCGGCCGCTTCGTCCACCAGCGCCATTTGGCCCATGGCCACAATCTCGACAGGACACTCGAATATGGCCGTGTTGAGCGGCGCCTGGGTCACCGACACGCGCCCGCGGCCGTCTCCGGCGAACCCTGTCAGGGCCGAGCGCACGGTGGCCGCCGTCAGCAGCGGCGAGCGGAAATCCATGATCGCCACAGGGGCATCGGGCGGCGTCCCGGCTTCGGCCAGGGCGCGCAGGGCCGCGACGGAGCCGGGTGGCAGCAGTGATCCGTCCGAACCGACCACGGCCGGAACGTGGCGCACGGCCACGCCGAGAGTCCGCGCCCAGCGGGGCAGAGCGTCGGCACGGCCCACGACCTGGACCGCATGGTTACGGGCCAGGAGGGCCAGCTCCGTCCGGAGGCGGTCGAGGAGCAACGCCCCGTCGGCCGTCTCCCACAGCGGGGCCTCGGCCTCGTCAAGCTCGACGGGCAGGAGAATGGTCACGCCTTCCATTTAGTCACCCCCACGGGGAAAGAGTACTGTGGCCAGCAGCCACAGAGCTGCGTCACACCGTCGGTCGTCCCGCGCTGGAGGCTTGTGCAACGCCCGCCAGGCTCAACCGGATTTATGGTGATGGTGCCCGTACCCAACATGATCTGCCTACCGTGTCTTCCTGAAAAGGAAGTTCGGGTTCTCGATGACCACCTCGTAGTCGTCGCGCCCCTCTATCTCGCGCATGAGCGGGTAGAGACCGAAGGGCGATTTTTCCGAGGAGTCGTCAAAGAGCACATAGCCGCCGGGAACCAGGAATTCGTGGACGTTTTCAAAGTCCTTGCGGCACTGCTCCGGCTTGTGGCTGCCGTCCACGTAGGCAAAGCCGACAGGTCCGCCCAGCACGGCCTGGTTGCCGAAGACGTCCTCCAGCCGGGTTCCGGCCCGCCAGAGGTCGAAGAATTCATCGGACAGGGCCATCACCGGATGAGGCAGCCTGTCCTTGCAGAAAAAGGACACGTTGCGCTTGAATGCACCCATGACGAAATCACGGTATTGTTCATGGCTGAACGGGCTTTCGCCTATGGGACCGCCGGCCTCGGCTCCCTCGAAGAGCCACTTGTCGGCGCAAAACAGCGTGTTGTCCCTGCCGTTGATCCGACAAAAGTGGGTGATGACGTTGGTGGACAGGCCGCAGAACGATCCGATCTCGATCATGGGCAGTGCATCCGGCATATTCTTGACGGCATGGTCGATGCACCAGACGTTGCCCGCGTCGAGCCAACCCGGGTTGGCGAACTTGAGCCACAGGATGAAATCGTCATCAATCTTCTTCACGCGCTCCCTCCGTTTGATCGGCGCAATGTGCCGGATATTCGACACCTGCCCGCGATTAAGCAATTATCGGACCATTCACCTGTCGAGCGATCGCGGCCGCATTTCCATGATTTCTCTTCCGGCTTCTGGTGATATCGGCCGGTCTGGCTGTTTACTTTATGAGTGAATGGTTGGCGGGTCCATGGTTCCGGTGATCCCGAAAATGCATGGAGCAGTGCGGCCCGACCGGCGTCCGGGCCGAGTATTCCAATTCATTACTCCATAGGGCATGCCTTTTTGCAATGTCAAGAATCCGCCCGCGCTGCACTGTTGCCCAACGGTCGCCTTTGGCGTATCTAGAGCCCATGAAAATCGGCGTGCTGCAACTTAACCCCGTTGTGGGGGACATCGACGGCAACTGTGCGGCCGTGCGCGAGGCCGTGGGCCGGGCCGCGGCCCTGGGCGCGGACCTGTGCCTGACCTCCGAGCTGGCCGTCACCGGCTATCCGCCGCGCGACCTGCTCCTGTACGACGGCTTCGTCACCCGGGCCAGACGCGCCGCCGACGACCTGGCCCGCGACCTGCGCGACGGCCCCCCCCTGCTCCTCGGCGGGGTGGAGGCCAACCCCTGCGGCGTGGGCAAGCCGGTCTTCAACTGCGCCTTCTGGTGTCAGGGAGGGGAGATCCGCCAGGTCTTCCGCAAGACCCTGCTGCCCACCTACGACGTCTTTGACGAGGAGCGCTACTTCGAGCCCGCGCCCACGGGCGATCCGGGGGCCAACATCCTGCGCTTCAACGGCCAGACCATCGCCGTGACCATCTGCGAGGACGCCTGGAACGACAAGGACTACTGGGAAACCAGGGGCTACGTCCGCGACCCCCTGGAGGAAGCCTCGGTTCATGCGCCGGACGTCATCGTCAATCTCTCTGCCTCGCCGCTCTTTCTGGGCAAGCAGTCCCTACGCGAGGATATGCTGGGAGCCGTGGCCCGCAAATACCGCGTGCCGCTGGTCTACGCCAACCAGACCGGGGGCAACGACGACCTCGTCTTCGACGGGCGCTCCTGCGCCTTCGGCCCCGACGGAACACTCACGGGCCGCGCCCCGGGCTTTGCGCCCGCCGTGGCCGTCTACGACCTGGAATCCCCCGTCCCGGACGCCGTGGCCGCAGACGATTTCCGCCGCGAGGCCGAGACCTGGCGCGCACTGGTCCTGGGAACCCGCGACTATGTGCGCAAGAGCGGCTTCTCTTCGGTGCTGGTGGGGTTGTCCGGCGGCATAGACTCCGCCGTGACCGCAGCCGTGGCCGCCGAAGCCCTGGGACCGGAAAACGTCACCTGCGTGCTCATGCCCTCGCCCTATTCCAGCCAGGGCAGCGTAGACGACTCCCTGGCCCTGGCAGACAACCTCGGCCTGGCCACCCTGACCCTGCCCATCGCGCCGATCATGGACGCCTACGGCGCGGCCCTGGCCGAACCCTTTGCCGGGCTGGCCCCGGACACCACGGAGGAAAACATCCAGTCGCGCATCCGCGGCAACCTGCTCATGGCCCTGTCCAACAAGCGCGGCTCGCTGCTGCTGACCACGGGCAACAAGAGCGAGCTGGCCGTGGGCTACTGCACCATCTACGGCGACATGTCGGGCGGCTTCGCCGTCATCTCCGACGTGGACAAGACCGGCGTCTTCGCCCTGGCCCGCTGGTACAACGACCACATCCGCCCGGGCATCCCCGAGGCGATCATCACCAAGCCGCCCTCGGCCGAGCTTCGGCCCGACCAGATGGACCAGGACTCACTGCCCCCCTACGACGTGCTCGACGCCATCCTCGCCCTGCACATAGAGCATCACCGCTCCGGGCGGCAGATCATCGAGGCGGGACACGATCCGCAGACCGTGGACCACGTGCTCCGGCTGGTGCGCTCGGCCGAGTTCAAACGCCGCCAGGCCGCGCCGGGCATCAAGCTGACCCCGCGCTCCTTCGGAACCGGCTGGCGCATGCCCCTGGCCTGCCGACGCGACATCTGACGCCCCCCATCCGCCCAGCCACAGCCACCGATAAACACCCACGGCCGCCGCTCCCTTGAGCCGCCGATGGGGATCACAAACGATCACAAGATGTTGCCCGCAGCAAGCGGACGCAGATTCTTTCATTTCCGAAGACAAGACACATCGCAAGCACCGGGCACGACCGACGCGTAGTCCCCTACGCGAGGATTTGCCCGGCACGCAGCAACGCAGCGATCGGGCCCTTTGCACCAGCCGGATCACATGGTGTTGACGAGGGATTGCCCCTCTCCGCCTCGCTGGCGGAGCTTGCGATAGGCACTGACGTCCTTGTCGAGCTTGTCCAGAATGGCGGGGACGAGACGGTTGCGCTGGGTGCGCCTGGTTGGGGTCGAGATGTTTCCCCCGTCGGAGAGGGCGAGCCGCATTTCGAAGAGCACCTGGGTGGTGTCGCCCACGGCGCGGTAGGAGTCCTGAAGGGATGTCTGTATCGTGACGTTATCGATAAACTTCCCATTGCGGCGGATGAAGGCGAGGAGTTCCTCGATTTCCTTGGGCGAGAACTGCTTGCGGGCGAGATCCCCCGCGAAATCGAGCTTGCGCTCGGCGCTGCGGCTGAAGAAGGACTCGCCTTTGGGGATGATGTCCAGGTTGAAGAAGACCACCACGACAGCCACGGCGAGGAGGACGAGAAAAAAATTTCTCGTCCGTTCCCTGCTTTTTTCCCGGCTGCTTCTGGTTCTCATTATATCTCCGGCAGTTGGGTGTTTTTTGCCTCGGTCGAACTTGGGCTATACTACGAAACGCCCATTTAGCAAAGGAGCGGGGGAAAGGGTGACGGGCGGCCGGATCACATCCCGGCGGCACGGATGCTCATTCCCTTGCGCACCATGCAGGACTCGGTGTACTGACAAATCACCAAACCGGTGGAACTTCATGAACACACGATACGATCTCATCATCTGCGGCTGCGGCCCTGCAGGAAGCGCCGCCGGGCTTGCCATGGCCCGCTCCGGGCGCTCGGTGGTCATGCTCGACAAGGAGCACTTTCCGCGCCGCAAGCTGTGCGGCGGGCTGCTGACATGGAAATCCGTCCGGCTGCTGGAGACGCTCTGTGGCGAGACCCCGGCCACGCTGATGGACGCGGGAATCATCAACCACCGCAGCGACCGTTTCGTCATCCGCACCTGGGACCGCCTGCTGGCGGAGGGCGGGATGCCCTACCCCTTCCACGTCATCGACCGCGCCGCCTTTGACGCCCACCTGCTGACGCATGCGGCCAACGCCGGGGCCGAGATCAGGCAGGGCGCGCGCGTGACAGCCTGCGACCCGGGCGAGCGCGGCGGACGGCCCG
>CAMYLL010000010.1 GCA_947259235.1 uncultured Pseudodesulfovibrio sp.
TGCGACGATGACGCGGCCATTGAAGGCTCCGAGAAGCTGCTGCGGACCTATTTCGACCTGCACCACTTCGAGCCGATTCCGACGCGCAGGGTGCTTTCGATCCCCAAGCCGCCGAAGTTCAACCGCTACTTCGTCACCGTTCCCGAGAAGCCGGTCAACGAGTTCTCCGAACTGCCCGAGGAAGACTACGTGGTGGCGGTGGTCATGAAGATCAACACCTCCGTGCCCGGCGCCTTTGTCGTCTCAAGCGGCAAGAACATGGGCGCGTTCAAGGGCGTGGGCTTTCCCGAGGACATCGCGGACTTCTTCCGCCTGGAGGAATACAGCGCCTACATCTGGACCGGCCACAACCGTTTTCCCACAAACACGCCGGGCTGGTGGGGCGGGGCGCACCCCTTCACCATCCTCAACTGGTCCATCGTCCACAACGGCGAGATATCCTCGTACGGCATCAACCGCCGCTACCTGTGCGAGCACGACTACCTGTGCACCATGATGACCGATACCGAGGTCGTGGCCTATGAGCTGGACATGCTCATCCGCAAGCACGGCCTGTCCTGGGAGATGGCCGCCAAGTGCTTTGCACCGCCGTTCTGGGACGAGATCGAGCGCATGGCCCCGGAAGACAGGGAGCTCTACACGGCGCTTCGGGCCACCTACGGTCCCGGCATGCTCAACGGTCCCTTCGCCATCCTCGTCGCCGACAACACACGGCTGATGGGGCTCAACGACCGCATCAAGCTGCGGCCCCTGCTGGTGGCGGAAAAGGACGACATGGTCTTCATGTCCAGCGAGGAATCGGCAGTGCGCGACGTCTGCCCGGAGCTGGACAGGGTCTGGATGCCCAAGGCGGGCGAACCGGTTATCGTGGATCTGGAGGACTAGCATGACCACCAAGAAAAAACAGAAGACCCTTGTGGCGGGCCGTACCTACTACAAACAGTTCAACGAGGAGATCCGCGCCCTGGTCAAGGAGGGCGTCACGGACTTCGTGATCAAGGAATGCAACGGCCAGCGCTATATCGCCACGGCCCTCGAAGGCGACCTCTCCTTTGACATATACGGCGTTCCGGGCCAGGACCTGGCGGCCTTCATGCGCGGCCCGAAGATACGCATCCACAACAATGCCCAGGATGGCGTTGGCAACACCATGGATAACGGCCGCATCATCATCGAGGGCCTGGCTGGCGACGTCATCGGCTACGCCATGCGCGGCGGCGAGATATTCATCAAGGGCGACGTGGGCTACCGGGTCGGCATCCACATGAAGGCATACCTCGACCAGCAGCCGAAAATCGTGGTGGGCGGCAAGGCCGGGGATTTCCTCGGTGAATATATGGCTGGCGGAATTATTTTGCTCTTGGGCATGTTTTCTGATAAGCCTGATGCGCCTGTTGCCGGACGCAGTCTGGGCACGGGCATGCACGGCGGCGTTATCTATGTTCGCGGCGAGGTGCCTGTCAATCAGCTCGGACCGGGCCTGCACGCACAGCCGGTTGACTCCGAAGACCTGAAGGCCATCGAAAACCTCGTCAAGGACTACGCCAGGGAATTGAAGCTGGACAGCAAGGAAATTTTAAGCGAGAACTTCGTGAAAATACGTCCGTTTTCGCATCGTCCGTACGGGAACCTCTACGTACCATGCTAGACGCTTCGAGACTGTAAACCCTTACCCCATGTCTGGGAGGAACCTATGTTCTTCGATTCCATAGCTTACGCAATGGCTCCGCCCTCCGGCGGCGGCGAGGCCGGCGGTCTCGGCGGCATCCTCGGCGGCCCGCTGCCGATGCTCGTCCTGATGTTCGCCATTTTCTATTTCCTGCTCATCCGCCCGCAGCAAAAGAAACAGAAGCAGCACAAGGCCATGCTGGAAGCCCTGAGAAAGGGTGACAAAGTGTGGACCAACGGCGGCATCCTCGGCGTCATCGTCGACATCGACGGCGACAATCTCACCATTGAGATCGCGTCCGGTGTCAACGTCGTTATCAAGCGCGGTTTCGTCGCCGACAAGGACGGCGTTCCCGCAGCAGACAACAAGAAGTAGGCTTGACAGCCGAAAGTCTGGACTTCCGTGCGGACCGGACCACGCGAATGGTGGCCCGGTCCGCGCTTGCGTTTGACCACGTGTCCCGACACGGTTGCAACTTGTTCGTATCAAGGGAGTTTTCATGCAGAGTCTGCGCCTAAGAATCATCACAACCCTGGTCATTTTGGCCCTCGGACTGGCATACATGCTGCCGTCCATTCCCGGCGTGAAGGAGTCGGCACTCGGCAAACTGTTGCCGGGAGATTCCGTCAGCCTCGGCCTCGACCTCAAAGGCGGCATCCATCTGACGCTCGGCGTCGACATGGATACCGCCATGCACAACAATCTTTCCCGTCTCGGCGACGACCTCAAGGCTTCCGCCCGCGAAGAGAACATCTTTGTCCTGCGGCCTTCGGTCATCTCCTCGTCCCGCATTGAGCTGACCCTGCTCAAGAGCGATCAGAAGGCGGACTTCGACGCGGTGATCGACCGGTACAGCCCGTTCACCATCGAGGGGACCGAAAACCTCGACGACGGCAAGGTCAGGTACACCCTGTCCGTTCCGCCCCAGTACAAGACCGAGCTGACCAAGCTGACCATGGATCAGGCCATCAAGACCATCCGCAACCGCATAGACCAGTTCGGCGTGGCCGAGCCGGACATCCGCAAGCAGCAGGGCAACCGCATCCAGGTGCAGCTCCCCGGCCTGCAGGACCCCGAGCGCGCCATCAACATCATCGGCCAGACCGCCCATCTCGAATTCAAAATGGTGGACGACACCGCCGATGTCGACAAGGCCGTCAAGGGCATCCTTGCCCCCGGGCGCGAACTCTCGACCCTGGTCACCACCAGGGCCGACGGCTCCCAGACCGAAGCACCCATAGTCCTCAAGAAGGACGCCGTGCTGACGGGCGAATACATCACCGATGCCAAGGTGCTCCTCGACACATGGAACAAGCCCTATGTCTCCATCTCCTTCAACTCGCGCGGCGGAACCATCTTCGCCAACCTGACCGGCGAAAACGTGAACAAGCGCATGGCCATCGTCCTTGACGGCAAGGTCTATTCCGCCCCGGTCATCCAGGAAAAGATCAGCGGCGGCAAGGCCTCCATCACCGGCAACTTCACCAAGGAAGAGGCCCGCGACCTGGCCGTGGTCCTACGCGCAGGCTCGTTGCCCGCGCCGGTCCTGATCCTCGAACAGCGCACGGTCGGCCCCTCCCTCGGACAGGAATCCATCGACAAGGGCCTCATGTCCGCCGCAATCGGCATGATCGTGGTCCTCGCCTTCATGACCCTGTACTACGGCTTTGCCGGACTGGTGGCAGACTTCGTGCTGTGCATCAACATCATGCTGATCCTCAGCGGCCTCGCCGTGTTCGGCGCCACGCTGACACTGCCGGGCATCGCAGGCATCATCCTGACAATAGGCATGGCCGTTGACGCCAACGTCATCATCTTCGAGCGCATACGCGAGGAACTCAGGCGGGGATTGACCGCCCGGGCAGCCATTGCCGAAGGCTACGACCGCGCCACGCTGACCATCATGGACGCCAACGTGACCACGATCATTGCGGCGGTCATTCTCTACCAGTTCGGAACCGGACCGGTGAGAGGTTTTGCCGTCACCCTGACCCTCGGCATCATCACCTCGATGTTCACGGCCATCTTCGTGTCGCGCATCCTGTTCGACCTGTACACAAAAAGCCGCTCCGATAGCGCCAAGCTGAGCATTTAAGGGGACGATCATGGGATTTCAATTAATCAAACCCGATACTCGTATCGACTTCATCGGCGTCAGGAAGATCGCGTTCATCCTGTCGGCCGTGCTAATACTGGCAGGCCTGGGTTCGCTGGCCATCAAGGGCGGCCCTCAATACGGCATCGACTTTGCGGGCGGCATGATCGTCCAGGTCAAGGTGGACAAGACCGTTGACGTGGGCGAGCTCAAGGGCGCCCTCGACGGCGTCGGCCTCCCGGGTCTGGTGGTGCAGACCCTCGGCCTGGACGAGGACCACGAGTACCTCATCCGGACCTCGAGCTCGGACATCTCCTCCCAGGAGGTGCGCACCAAGATATCCGACGCGCTCACAAGCAAGCTGAACGGCGTCTCCTACGACATCCAACGGCTTGAAATGGTCGGCCCCAAGGTTGGAGCAGACCTGCGCGCCAAGGCACTGGAGGCCCTGTTCTACGCAGTGCTCATCATTGCGGTGTACATCTCCGGCCGTTTCGAACAGCGCTGGACCGTTGCCGCAATCATGGCCGCGGCCCTTGGCGGCAGCATCTACGCCTTCGGCCTCCTGGGGCTGGACATGGGCTGGCTGATCATCGCGGCGATGGGCATCACCGTCGGCATGTGCTGGTATCTCAAACTCAATTACGCTCTGGGAGCTGTTGCCGCGCTCATTCATGACGTGGCCATCACCGTGGGCATCTTTTCCATCCTGGGAAAGGAGTTCGACCTGACCATCATCGCCGCGCTCCTGACGATCATCGGTTACTCGCTCAACGACACCATCATCGTCTTCGACCGCATCCGCGAGAATACCAACGCGGAAAAAGGAACCAAGCCGTTCGGCAGGATCATCAACGAGAGCATCAACCAGACCCTCTCGCGCACGATCATGACCTCCCTGACCACGCTGCTGGTCGTCACCTGCCTGTTCGTGCTCGGCGGCAGCGTCATTCACGACTTCGCCCTGGCGCTGCTCATCGGCATCGGCGTGGGTACCTATTCCTCCATCTTCGTGGCCAGCCCCATTCTCGTGGGCTTCGGCCCTTCGGCCATGACGGACAAGGAAGTCGAAGCCTAGCCCGATCAACCACTCGACAAGACAAGGGAAGGACCATCCGGTCCTTCCCTTTTTTCATGCTCTCTGAACCAGGCATCTGGAAATCAGATCCCGAAACGGCCTTCGGAATAGGGGGGTGCTGCATCATTCCAATGTGATAGTTCCCTCCAAAGGTCACAAAAAAACCCTCCCGGCAATTGCCGGGAGGGCCATAATCATCTGATTTCGAGGCGTACTAGACGAGCTGGCTCATCAGGTATTCCTTGATGGCGGTGATGGAATCCTCACCGTCGAGCTCGATGAACTTGAAACCGCCGTCCTTCATGTTCTTGTAGAAGTTGCAAGCGGCCATGGTGCCGGTCTTCTCATCGTAGTAGATGTCGTGGCGCTGGTCGATGGCGGCCGCGTCCTGATCATCCTGGCGGGCGGAAAGGGCGCCGCCGCAGACACGGCACTTGTCGCCGTCAGGGGCGATGGCCGGGATGCCGACGTTGTTCGGGTGGTTGGGGTTGTTCTCGCACAGGCGACGGCCCATGATGCGACCCTTGGCGATCTCACGGGGCAGCTTGATCTCGATGACGTAGTCGAGCTTTTCGCCGCTTTTCTGCAGGGATTCCCACAGCTTCTCGCCCTGAACCAGGGAGCGGGGGAAGCCGTCGAGCAGCCAGCCGCCCTTGTCGGAGCTGGCCAGGACGTCCAGAACCATCGGGATGGTGATGTCATCAGGAACGAGCTCGCCCTTGTTGATGTATTCCTTGGCCTTCAGACCCAGCTCGGTACCGCCGCCGATGTGTTTGCGGAAGATGGCACCGGACTCGATGTGATCCAGACCGTATTTGTCCTTGGCCAGGGTTCCCTGGGTGCCTTTGCCGGAGCCGTTGGGGCCGAAAATCAGAATATTCATGGAAACTCCTCCTGATGATAAGAAAGCAATGCCGTACTGGCAGTCAACACATTGTGCAAAAGATCACATGCTCTTATACCGCACATTGAAGGAAGTCAATGCTTGGCGGAGAAAACGAGGCCGTTGGCGGTGATGGAGGCTGTTTTGTCGCCGGGAAACTGGATGAGTGCGCCGATGCGTCCTTCCTGCCAGGCCCTGTCGAGTCGAAAGAGGTTTTCTGCCAGCGCCTGGCCCGGACCAAGGCCATCAAGAGCCGATTTGTAGAGGCGCAGGCGCAGGGCTCGGCGGGCTCCGATCAACGTATCCTGGGGAATGAAGGGGCCAACACCGTCGGTCAATTCTGCCCAGTAATCGCCATCAGCGCTGCCCACTCGCCACAGGCGGGCGATGGCGTCGAGAAAGTTCGGATTTTCCTGAATAAGCAGTGGCATGACATCTCCACGCATCCTGTTCCTGGTCCAGCGGGGATCGGTGTTTGACGCGTCCTCGCGCCAGGCCCCCCCCACCTCGTGCAGGAATTCCGTCAGGATCGCCTTGGGCGTCAAGAGCAAAGGGCGCAGCAGGCGGCGCGCATCGTCACGCCCGGGCATGCCGGAAAGGCCAGGCCAGGCCGTGCCCCTGACCAGCCGCATGAGAACATCCTCGCCCAAATCGTCCAGATGATGCCCGACAGCCACGAAATCAGCCTCATGCTCGTCCAACGCATCGGCAAACAGACGGTAGCGCGCCTCACGTCCCGCCTCCTCAATGCCTATACCCGATGCCGAGGCCACAGCCGCGACATCCACGTCGCGGACCATGCACTCCACGCCCAGAGACTCGCTCAGTGCAACCGCCCAGCGCGCATCGTCAACCGCCTCCGGCCTAAGCTGATGGTTGAGATGTACAGCGATGACACGACCGTTGTTCTTCGTGCACAGACAATGGAGGCACAGGAGCAGGGCGGTGGAATCGACCCCGCCGGAAAGCCCGACAACAGCGGTTTTTCCGGCGAGCTTAAAGTCCAGCTCCCTGGTGATGAATTTTTCGATACCGAGGCAGAAGTGCGCCCATCGGGGAGGGAGGTCCTGAAGGGACCGTGGCATGCGGCCGGGCGCATCGGTCATATCAGGCGGAAATACCCAGCCCCTCGATGAACCGGTCGAGGTATTCGATCATGTGCTTGCGCTGCTCGGCCGTGGCGTAGCAAACACAGGAACAACGGATTTTCTTCCTGCCACGGACCAACAGCTCCAGCCTGAGTGTGTTGCCTGCTGCGTTGGCCACGGTCTCCATGGCCATGAAGTAGGGGCCGCACTCGTCCAGATGCTCCCTCTGTTCAGGCTGAAGCAGTTCCTCGGGCAGGGGAAGATAATAGATATCGTCGAGAGGCCCCATCAGCTCCATTTCCTTGAGCGTGTTGGTGATCTTCTCGTAATCATTCTCATACAAGTCTTCGATTATGTAGGTACGCATTATTGTTCCTTGTTTTTTGAGGCGTCGATGAGCCTGTCAATGTCTTCCGGGGCGCACGTGCCCGCCTTGCGGTCCATGTGGGCGTCGTGGGGCACAGCCTCGTCATCGAGGTTGAAGATACGCCGGGCCAGGTCGATGAACTGAGCGGCCGAGCCTTCTTCCTGCGTCCTGCGCTTGAGAAAACAGATGGGCTCGTGCATGGCTTTGCGGCCTACGGAAAGAACGAGTGTTTCCAGTGCTTTTCTTGTTTTCTCGTCCACAGGTCCGATCCGCTTGAGCGTCTTGGCCAACTCGCGCAGGGCGATATCTTCACTGCGATCCACGAGATCGACGATGGTGGGCTGGAGAGCCAGGGAGTGCAGCCAGTTGCCGAAGACCCTGGTCTCGGCCTCGACCACGGCCCGGGCCTTGACGGCCTCGCCCTGGCGCTGGGCCATGTTGTCCTCCACCACTTCCTGCAGATCGTCAATGTCATAAAGATAGACGTTATCCAGGTTGTTGACGTCCGGGTCGATGTCTCGCGGAACGGCTATGTCTATGAAAAACATCGGCTTGTTCTTGCGCTTTTTCAGAATCGCCTTGACGTCCCTGGCTTTGATCACGGACACGGGAGAGCCGGTGGAGCTGATGACGATATCCACCTCGTGCAGCAGGTCATACATCTTCTCTATCTGGATGGGCTGGCCGCCCATGGTGTCCGCCAGCTCCTTTGCCCGCGACAGGGTACGGTTGGCAATGACAATGTCGCTCACACCGTTTTGGAGCAGGTGGGTGGCTGCCAGTTCGGCCATCTCACCAGCCCCGACCAGCATGGCCCGCGTGCCGTCCAGCGCGCCGAAAATCTTCTTTGCCAGCTCAACCGCCGCATAACTGATGGAAACGGCGCTTGAGGCAATGGCTGTCTCTGTACGAACCCGTTTGGCAACGGAAAAAGACTTGTGCAGCAACCGGTTGACGATTGTCCGGGCAACTCCTCGTTCAACGGCCTTGCGATAGGCGTCCTTGAGCTGGCCGAGGATCTGCGGCTCACCCATGACCATGGAATCGAGACTGCTGGCCACGGTGAAAAGATGTTCCACAGCCTCCAGCTCAACATACTGATAGGTGTTCTGCACGAGCAGCTCGGGTGAGCCCTTGCATATCCCGGCCCAGTAGCCGAGCACGGCGTCCATGGCCTCCCGTTCGGAGACGTTTTTCTTTGCCACGGCGATGATTTCCACCCGATTGCAGGTGGAGAGGGCCATACATTCGGACAGGGGGCAGGGCGCCATGATCCCGATCTCGAAGTTCTCCACGTCGGTCAGGGCGAATTTTTCACGCACATCAACACCGGCTGTGCGATGGTTGAGGCCTACAAGTACTATTTTTCCGTTCATGGCATGGCCCTGAATGTGATGGTGTGATGAATGAGCGAAACGCACATGCCTGCAAATACCCATATGGCGAGGATGGCCGGCTTGCGCCCGCGCCAGCCGAGTACCAGGCGCTGATGGAAAAGAAACGCGAAGAGAAACCAGACGGCCAGCGACCCGATCTTCATGACATCCCAGGCAAAACGCTTGTCAGGAGAGATGAGATACCAGAAATACGTCGAGAACAGGCCGAGGGTGAACAGCGGGAACCCAACGGCCACCGCGATTCTGTTGACCGCGTCGAATTTGTCAAGCGACGGAATGTCCTTGCCCATGCTGGAGAGTCCCGCCTTGGTCTTGAGCTTTCTATTGTAATAAATGAAGGCGATGCCGGCGCCGAAGGCCATCATCAGCACGCCAAGGGTCAGGACCAGGGTTCCAATGTGCAGGCCGAAGAACAAAGCGGTCAGCTCCGGCGGCATGACCACGCGGATGCCGCCCAGGGCCAGCGAAGCCACATAAAGAAGCAGGGCCAGGGGCAGGGCGGTTATGGCCAGGAATTCGAGCCGCAGCCGCCACCACATGAAGAAATAGACGGCCAGGACGCACCACGCCAGGAGATTGAAATAGAAGGTCCCCGAATTGAGGGCGTGGATGTCGCTGGTCAACGCCAGTGCCAGATTGCCCGTGTTAAGGGCAAAACCGATCACGGCCATCCACATGGCTGTTTTCTTCAGCCTGTCGTTGCCAACGCAGACGCCGGTGAGAAAAAGCACCGAGCCCAGGGCATACAGGGTGATTATGAGGATATGCAGAATTTCAAACAAGCCCATCAAGCAGCTCCGGGATGTTGGGGTGCAATGGTTGGGGCAATGATTCTTTAAGTATTTCCGAGGCAGCGTCAAGGTCCGCGGCCTTGATCCGCTCCAGAAGATCGGAATTGACCAGAGAGCGCAGGACCGCGGTATTGTCGGAGGTACTCATGCCAAGGCCGAGGAGCAACGGCCGGATGCGGCCCATAACCGTCAGCAGGCTGGCATACTCGTCACCGAAACTCTCCTGCAATTCCTTGCGGATACGCTTTGCCATGGCTGGGCTGCGACCGGCGGTGGAGATGGCAACCGTCAGGTCGCCGCGCTTGACCGTGGCCGGGACGATGAAGCTGCACTTCTCCGGCTGGTCAACGATATTGCACAGGATGCCGCGCTCGGCGCACAGGTTGCTTATGCGCCAGTTGACCTCTTCGCTCGAGGTGCAGGCGATGACGAGGAACTTGCCGTCCAGGTCGCCGTCGCGGAACTCGCGGCACTCGAAGCTCACGTTCTCACGGGCAAGCACGGGTTCCATTTCCGCATCGGCGGGGCGGGTGTCGATGATGGCAACACTGCCCGCGCCGGAATCGACAAGGGACTGTATCTTGCGCTTGCCGACCTCGCCCGCGCCGACCACGAGGCACTGCTTGTTTTCCAGGTTCACGAAGATGGGATAATATCGCATGGGCCTTGATACCTAATGCGAGGGCACATGTAAAATGCCAATTGCCCGCTTCTTGCAATATCCGCCGGGAATGCGCTAGGAAATTGACACCAAAGACATGAAACACTACCTCGTCATACAATTGGCCCGCTTCGGCGACCTCATCCAGACCAAGCGGCTGCTGGCGACCCTGTGCGCGCGCGCCGATGCCCGGGTGCACCTGTGCGTTGACCGCTCCCTGGCCCCCCTGGCCGGGCTGGTTTATCCCGATGTGACTTTGCACCCGGTAACAGCCCACGGCACGGGCCTGAGCGGCCTCCAGGCCATCAGGGCCATGCTCGTGGACAACCGCGAAGCGTTCGCCCGGCTGCGGGAAATTGATTTTTCCCGGGTATACAATCTCAACTACTCCGGCCTCAACTACAGGCTGGCCGCGCTGTTTGACCCGGAAAAAGTGGACGGCCACGCCTGGAACAACGGTCAGGAGCTGATCACGCAGTGGCCGTCCATGGCCATGCGTTGGTCGGATCAGAGAAAAATTTCCATCAATCTCGTTGACTTCTGGGGCGGCTACTGCCCGGACATGATTGCGCCCGAGGCGGTGAACCCTCCGGCCGAGGGCAAAGGCGGTGGCATCGGCGTCGTCCTTGCGGGCAGGGAGTCCCGCCGCTCGCTGCCAACCGACATCCTGGCGCGCATCATGGCCGCCACGGCGCAAAAGAGCCGGGCGGAACGCGTCGTGCTGCTTGGCGGCGCAAGCGAGTTCGCGGCCGGACAGTCCGTGCTCAAGCTGCTCCCGGCAGGCATCCAGGCGCGCACCCGGAACCTGGCCGGCAAGACCGACTGGACAGACCTGGTGGACACCGTCGGTTCTCTGGACATGCTCCTCACCCCGGATACCGGAACCATGCACCTGGCCGCCCACCTGGGCACGCCGGTCCATGCCTTTTTTCTTTCGTCTGCGTGGTGCTTCGAGACCGGGCCTTACGGAGCGGGGCATACGGTCTACCAAGCCGTGACCCCCTGTCTGCCATGCCTTGAGACGCGCCCCTGCGACTACGGCGTCACCTGCCTCAAGGCGTTTGCCGACCCCTCATTCATACGATTCATGGCCACGCACAAGGCAGAGCACATGCCGGAAGGGATGATCGCCTTCGAAAGCCGCTTCGACGCTCTGGGGCAGACATACGCTCCCGTGGCCGGTACGGACCCGGACGCGGACCAGCGGGCCAAATTCCGACGGTTTGTCCTGAGTCATCTCACGGGCATGGAAAGCGGCGTCAGCGACCTGGATACACTCTTTGCCCAGCGGATCTACCGCGAGCGCGACTGGATCGCCCGCACCACATCCCGGCGCACTGCACTATTCTAAAAAAGTAACCGGGACAAAGGATTAGGACCATACCATGAAGAACCTGCGCATCCTCGTCGTCCTGCCCCTGTATGGCGGATCACTGCCTATAGGGCGGTATGCGGCCTCGGCTCTCAAGAGCCTGGGACATATGGTCGAGGTATTCGAGGCTCCCGACTTCAACGGCGCGTATGAATCGCTCAAGAATCTCCGGGTCACGGGAGACAGGCTCGACTATCTCCAAAACTCCTTTCTCAACGTGGTCAGTCAGTCTGTGCTGGCCAAGGTGGAGACCTTCGAGCCGGACCTTGTCCTGGCCATGGCCCAGGCTCCCCTCAACCACCAGGCGCTCAAGCGGCTGCGGCGCGACGGCGTGACCACGGCAATGTGGTTTGTCGAGGATCATCGGCTCTTCACCTACTGGAAGTCGTTTGCCCCGTTCTACGACATCTTCGCCGTCATCCAAAAGGAGCCTTTCATCAGTGAACTTGGGAAGATAGGGCAGCCAAACGCCCTCTATCTGCCCCTGGCCGCACTGCCGGAATTCCACCGACCGATGAGCCTGACTCCGGTGGAGCAGCGCAAGTTCGGCTCCGAAGTATCATTCATGGGCGCAGGCTACCCGAACCGGCGCGCGGCCTTCCGCGAACTGGTCAACCATGACTTCAAGCTCTGGGGCACGGAGTGGGAGGGCGACCACGTCCTTGAACCGTTGGTCCAGATGCGCGGCGCACGCGTCACTCCTGAAGAATGTGTCAAGATATTCAACGCCACACGGATCAATCTGAATCTGCACTCCAGCGTCCAGGCCCGGGAGCTGGTCACCCACGGCGATTTCGTCAACCCGCGCACCTTCGAGCTGGCGGCCTGCGGCGCATTCCAGCTGGTGGACCGGCGAACCCTGCTCGACGAAGCCTTTGCGGACGGCGAGCTTGCCACCTTTGATTCGATGGAAGAACTACTCGAAAAAATTGATTATTTTCTTGAAAAGCAAGAGGAGTGCGCAGAGATTGCCAACAAAGGCAGGGAGCGGGTGCTCAAGGACCACACCTACCAGACTCGAATGGCCGCGCTGCTGGACTTCACGGCCGAGCGCATTGAGGGCTGGCCCAGCCAGGGCAACGACGAGAGCCTGTTTGGTGCGGATTATCCCCCGGAGCTGGAAGGCGAACTGCGGCAACTCCTCGGTCGGCTCAGCCTGCCGGAAGACGTTTCCTTCAAAGACCTCGTATGGAGTCTGCGCCAGCAGGAGGGCGCACTGACCGACCTGGATACGGCCATTCTTTTCCTCGACGAATGGCAAAAGCTCTATGCCAAACGATCCTGACAAAACTTAAAGCCATACATCAGAAAAGCGGGCCGCGCAGCAAATGCTCGGCCCGCTTTTCATTTATAAATCATGAACTTATATGTTTCTCTTAAACTGTTTGAGCCAGGCAAGAAGCCGGGGTTCCTCGCCCTGGTCCTTGGGATGATAGAACCTGCGCCCGCGAAGATCGTTGGGCAGGTAGTCCTGATCGGCCCAGGACTTGGGAAAGTTGTGAGGATAAAGGTAGCCCCGGCCATAGCCCCATTCCCGTTGCAGGGAGGTGGTGGCATTGCGCAGCTCAAGTGGCACGGGCAGGGGGCCGTTCTCGCGGACTTCCTTCTGGGCCGTGCGATAGGCCGCATAGGTTGAGTTGCTCTTGGGCGCCAGGGCCAGATACACGGCAGTCTCGGCCATGGGGATGAACCCCTCGGGCATGCCGATGGCCTCCACGGCCTGATGGCAGGCCATGGCCATTGACAGCGCCTGGGGATCGCCAAGGCCCACGTCCTCGGACGAGGAAATGATCAGACGACGGGTCACGAAGCGCGGGTCCTCGCCGCTTTCCAGCAGGCACGCCAGATAATAGAGGGCGGCGTCAGGATCACTGCCCCGGATGGACTTGATCAGGGCCGAAGCCAGCTCATAGTGGGAATCACTGTCGCGGTCACCCCGGACAACTATCTCGGGCAGGGATTCACGAAGAACCTCGGGAACGCGTTTGGCCTTGGGCAGCTCCGCCGTATACTCAAGCAGGTTGAGCAGGGTCCGGGCATCGCCGCCAGCCATGGCGGCCAGCAGGGCATAGCTTTCGTCCTCCAGCTCCAGGCTGAGCGCCTCGGCTCCGCGATGGGCAACGCTTATAAGTTCGTCGCGGCTCAAGGTGCGCAGCCGAAGTACGTGGAGCCGGGAAAGGAGTTGGCGGGTGACGCTGAAGGAGGGATTCTCGGTGGTGGTGGCGAGGAGCGTGATCTCTCCGGTCTCCAGGATGGGCAGAAAGAAGTCCTGCTGGGCCTTGGAGAACCGATGCAGCTCGTCCAGAATAAGGATATCGTTGCCCGGCAGCCGCTTCCTGAGGGCTGTCAGCCCAGCCTCTGGCGCGCTCACGCGCAGGCTCTTCTTACCCGTCAGCTTGGCCAGGAGCAGGGCAAGGGTGGACTTGCCGCAGCCGGGAGGGCCGAAGAGCAGCAGGCTCGGCAGCCGCTTGGACTGGGTAAAGGCCTCGATCCTGTTGCGTATGTGGCCCTGGCCCACGAAATCGTCAAGGGAGAGGGGCCGGATACGGTCGGCCAAGGGTTGCGCGTCTTCTATCTCAAGTCTCATTTCACTCCCTGCCGGGCATACCAGCCAAGGCCGAGGCAATAGGTTGCGGCGGTCTCCCAGCGCAGGATACTCTGCCCCAGGGTCACCGGAGTGAACCCGCCCTGCATCAGCGCCTGTGCCTCCCCGTCATCCAGGCCGCCTTCCGGGCCGATGACGACAAGACTTTTGCCACGGGCGAGGTCAGCCGGTCCAAGGGGTCTTTCAACGCCATCGTTTTCCCAGGCCAGATAGCAGGCGTCGAATCCGCTGGCAAAGGCGATAAGGTCATTGAGCCCGCCGGGGAGAACCGAAAGCTCGGGAAGATACGGATTTCCGCACTGCTTTGCCGCCTGAAGGCATTTCTCGCGCCAGGTTTCCTTGGCCTCATCCGGCATCTTTCCCTGGCTCCTGACGGCGGGCCAAAACGCCGCGCCAAGGCCGTGAAGTTCAACCATCTTTTCAAACAAGTAATCGCGGTGCTTTGACTTTCCCCAACCGATGGCCAATGTCACGCCGACCTCAGGCGCAGGATGAACGGCAAAACTCAGGGCCTCAAGCAGCGCGCTGTTCCTGTCCGTCTCCCTGACACGAAACAACCCCGTACGTCCCTGTCCGTCGAAGAGACGTACCGTGCGCTCCGGCTCGGTGCGCAGAACGGTCAGCATGTGTCGCACCTCTGCGCCCGTAAACCGGAGCATCTCGCCCACGCCCGATGGCCAGGACTGTGCAGGCAGGTGGAATGAATTGAGCCGCGCCATTATCTCGTCTCCCAAATGAAAAAGCCGGGGGCGAACCCCCGGCCGTGCTTCCTAGAGTTCCTTATCGAGCAAATCATCGTAAGTTTCCCGCTTTCGGGCCACGATGACCTTCTCCCCGTCCACCAGCAGCTCACAGGCGCGGGGACGGGAGTTGTAGTTGGATGACATGGAGAATCCGTATGCACCGGCAGAGAAGACCGCGAGAAGCTCCCCCTGCTCCACGGCAGGCAGGTCACGTTCGCGGGCGAGGAAGTCGCTGGATTCGCAGATGGGACCGACCACGTCATAGAGCATGGCTTCGCGCCCCTTGGGCTCGACCTCGGCTATGCGATGATAGGAGCCGTACAGGCTGGGCCGCACCAGATCGTTCATGGCCGCATCCACGATAAGGAAGTTTCTGGACGGGTTGGACTTTGTATAGACCACCTCGGTGACCAGGATGCCCGAGTTGCCCGCGATGACACGGCCCGGTTCGAGGATCACCTTGAGGGGCACATCGGCGAGCATATCCTTGAGAGCCTGCCCGAACTCGGTGGGGTGGGGCGGGGCTTCCTCATCATAGGTGATGCCCAGGCCGCCTCCCAGATCAAGATACTTGATGTCGATGCCCATGTCCTTGAGCTTGCCGTAAAAATCCAGCAACTTCTGAAGGGCTTCCTTGAAAGGCTCGATGCTGGTGAGCTGGGAGCCTATATGGCAGTCCATGCCGATGGGTTCGATATTCTCCAGGTCCGCGCACATGGCGTAGGCCTTGAGGGAGTGCTCGATGTCCAGGCCGAACTTGTTCTTCTTCATGCCAGTGGAAATATACGGATGGGTCTGGGGGTCCACATCCGGGTTGATGCGGAAACTGACCCGGGCCACCTTGCCGACGGATCTGGCCACCTCGATGATCTCGAGCAGCTCGGCCCCGGATTCGACGTTAAACCAGAGGATTCCGGCATCAAGGGCCTCGCGAATCTCGGCCGCACGCTTCCCCACGCCGGAATAGACGATCTTGTCAGGGGAGACGCCCGCCTTGAGCGCTCGGAAAAGCTCTCCGCCGGAGACGATATCCATGCCCGCGCCGAGTCCGGCCAGCAGCTTGAGCACGGACAGGTTGGAGTTGGCCTTGACCGAATAGCAGGTGAGGTGGTCAAGCCCGTCAAAAGCGGAATCAAAGGCCTTGAAATGCCGGGTGAAGGTGGCTGCGGAATAGACATATAACGGCGTGCCATACTCCCGGGCCAGATTCGTGATGGAAACGTCCTCGGCGAAAAGTGTGCCGTCGCGGTACTCAAAATGATGCATGGATGTGTCTCTCTCCTTGAAAAAACAATAAATTACTGCGTCGTGACAAAGACGTCTGTATACGTGAGCGGCGTTGCCGCCAGCTCGCTCTTGCCAGCCACGCGGAAGCGATACTGCGTGCCCGGCTCAAGGGTGCACAGGCTGAGCTTGAGGATGTTTCCCTTGAGGTCGAAGGCCGCCTGGTCGCGCGTGAAATGCTCCGCGTCACGGGGAACAAACGGGCATCCGTCACACCCCTGACCGTCGCCACCGCCCACGGCCTCATATTGAATACTGGCCCGGTAGAGGCGACTGACAGCGCCATCCACCTGGAGGGTCAGCAGAAGGCAGGTGTCCGTGCGTTTGGCCGCGAGCACCTGCAGGGTAAACATGTCCTCGCTCGCCTGGGCCTGCGGCCATTCCTTTTTGCCCAGGGCGCATCCCACGAGGGCGAAGGCCAGGACAAGGGCGACTATGGCGGCATAATAACGCATAGGTTATTCCTTGATCATGTCTTTCCACTGGTTAAGCAGCATCAGGGCCTCTATTGGGGTCATGCCGTCCACATCAAGCGCTGTCAACTGCGCAATGACCGGGTGTTCGAGGCTGTGCCCGTCTGTTTCCCCGCACTCCCGGCCGCCGGAAGGCACTGCCGCGAAGCCGGGCAGGAGCCGTTGCGACGCGCGCTCAACAGCCCCTTTTGAGCGGCTATCCTGCGATTTTTCTTCGAGGTTCGCAAGGATTTCCCGCGCTCGGTCGACAACGCCGCGCGGAACACCGGCCAGCTTGGCCACCTCGATGCCGTAGCTGCGGTCCGCCGGGCCGGGCACGAGCCTGCGCAAAAAGACGATGTCTCCCTTCCATTCCTTGACCGCGATATTGAGGTTGCGAAGTCCCTCGATCTTGCCTTCAAGGCTGGTCAGTTCATGGTAATGGGTGGCAAAAAGGGTGCGGATGCCGCCCCGGGCGCGGGTGGACAATTCTTCGACAACGGCCCAGGCCAGGGACAAACCGTCATACGTGCTCGTTCCCCGGCCGATCTCGTCGAGGATGACCAGACTGCGCTGAGTGGCCTGTCGCAGAATGCGGGCGGTCTCCGTCATCTCGACCATAAAGGTGGAGTGCCCCTGGGCGAGGTTGTCCGAGGCGCCCACCCGGGAGAACACCCGGTCGGCCAGGCCGAGCACGGCGCGGCGGGCGGGAACAAAGGAACCGATCTGGGCCATGATGGCGCAGATGGCCACCTGGCGCAGGACTGTGGACTTACCGGCCATGTTCGGACCGGTAATCAACAGGATGCGCTTGTCCCGGTCCATCTTCAGATTATTGGGGATGTAGTTTGACTGGCCCATGGCGTCTTCCACCACAGGATGGCGGCCCGCCTCGATCTCGATCTCAAGGTCTTCATGCAGCTCGGGACGGCACCATTCGCTGACCCGGGCTGCCTCGGCAAGGCCCTGCCAATAATCCAGGGCGGCCACGGCGTCCGCCATGAAGAGGAACCGGCTGCGTGCAGCGGCCACGCGCTCGCGCAACCCCTGGAACAGCTTGTATTCAAGCCCCTTGCGCTCCTCGGAGGCGGAGATGATCCTGTCTTCCATCTCCTTGAGGGCGGGGGTGATGTAGCGCTCGCTGTTGATCAGTGTCTGGCGGCGTACGAAATGTTCCGGCACTTGGCCCTTGAACGCCTTGGACACCTCGAAATAATACCCGAACACCTTGTTGTAGCCGAGCTTGAGCTTGGGGATGTCGTTGGCCTCAAGCTCCTGCTGATGCAACGCCTTGAGCTTGTCCTCGCCGTGCTCATTGAGTTCGATCAGCTCGTCCAGCACGGGATCGAACCCCTTGCGGAACAGCCCGCCGTCCGTGATCGCCGGGGGAGGGGAGTCCACGAAGGACGATTCAAGCAGGGCGGACAGGTCTTCCATGTCATCCCACTTGCCCAGCAACCGTTTGAGGTCCGGTTGGCGCACCATGAAGATCGCGGCCAGCAGCAAGGAGAGCAGGCCCATTCCGAGCAGGGACTGACGAGCCAGGGCCAGGTCACCGGCGGCGCCCATGATCTGCACCCCGCGCAGAATCGCCAGAAAGGCGACACTGGTCAGACCGCCTGCCAAAAGCGCCCCGACGATTCCGGGAGCCTCGCCGTAGGCGTCCGGCTTCCAGGTGTGCAAGGGGGCCAGCCCCATCTTGGTGCCGAAACCGACCAGCAGAAAAACAAATCCGGCATGCAGCCAGGGACCGATCAGGGTCGGCCCCTGAGCCAGCAGATCGTCGAGCTGCAGGCTCACCGGGACCCCGCCGCCCAGGGCCGCATAGGCCACAAAGAGGATACCGAGCATCGCCAGGGCGATGCCGACCGAACAGATCAGCAGGTACTTCCAGGTCGCTTCGATAGAGAGCCGGTTGCGGTTGTAGTAGATCAGAGGCGCGCTGGCGATGGTGGTCGTCTCCACCGCCAGCCACAGCACCCCGAGATGCCGGGCGGCGACCGCCAGGGTCATGGCCGATAGAAAGACCAGCAGGCAGGGGACCATGATCCGGTTGCCGCGATCCTGGCGCAGCTTGAAATAGTCGAGTGCGTAGAGAGAGCAGCAGAAAAAAAGGAGGCTGGTCACCATCAGCACCAGCAGCGACAAAGCATCGAGACCGAACCAGGCCCCGGTTCCGCCGTCGGGGTGGAGAACCAGGTAGAGAGAAATGCCCAGATGGAGCAGGCCGGTGCCCGGCAGCAGCAGCG
>CAMYLL010000011.1 GCA_947259235.1 uncultured Pseudodesulfovibrio sp.
CGGCCGAGGCCATTGCGGGCGTGCTCACCTACGCTTCAGTCAAGATGCTGCCCAAGACGCCGGATCTGGCCGTGGTCTGCTCCCCTCTGGATGAAGTGCCGGAAATCATCCATTCGCTCAAGGAGAGCGGCACGCGGGGCGCGGTGCTCATGGGCTCCGGCTTTTCCTCCATGACCCAGGAGGAGCGGCTGGACATCAAATCCACCATTCTCAAGATCGCCAACCCGCCGGACTTCCGGCTCATCGGGCCCAAGTCCCTGGGCTTCATGGTCCCTTCCATCAATCTCAACGCGTCCCTGGCCCACGCCAACGCCACGCCCGGCAAGGTGGCCTTTCTCTCCCAGTCCGATTCGCTCTTTGCCACGGTGCTCGACTGGGCCCTGGACAAGGGCGTCGGCTTTTCGCACCTCATCGCTCTGGGCAGCCGCATCGACGTCACCTTTGCCGACATCCTCGACTATCTCGGGTCCGACCCGCTGACCCGGTCCATCATGCTCTATGTGGAGTCCATCAAGGACGCGCGCGAGTTCATGTCCGCTGCCCGGGCCGCCTCGCGCAACAAGCCGGTGCTGGTCATCCGGCCCGGCCAGGCGCTGGATACGGTGCTGGGCGATCTCAAGCTGCGCGAAACCGGCGACCACAGGCTGGTGGACGCCATATACGACGTGGCCTTCCGGCGCGCGGGCATGCTGCGGGTGGAGAACATCGACGGACTCTTTGACGCGGCCCAGACCCTGGGCACGCCCAAGCACGTCTACGGCAAGAAGCTCGCCATCCTGACCAACGGGACCAGCGCGGGAATTCTGGCGGCAGACAGGCTGCTGGTGGGCGGCGGCGAGATGGCCGTGCTGGCCGACGAGACCGTGGCCGCCATCGACGCCCTGCTCGGCGAGGAGAACTGGTCGAGGGGCAACCCGGTGGGCATTCCCTTCAACGCCGACGGCAAGGCGTATACAGAGGTGGTCAAGCTGCTGCTCAAGGACAAGGGGTCCAACGGCATCCTGATCATGCACGTGCCCTGGACCGCCCAGCCCGACCTGGAGGTGGCCAAGGACCTGTGCGACGCCCTCAAGCGGGTGAAGCGCATGGTGCTCACGGCCTGGCTCGGCTCCGGCGCGGCGGAGCAGTCGCGGGAGATTTTCAGCAAGGCGGGCATCCCCACCTATGACACGCCCACCCACGCCGTGCGCGCCTTTCTCTACATGGCCGAGTATCAGCAGAACCAGGAGATGCTCATCGAAACGCCGGATTCGCTGCCCACGGACTTCTTTCCGGACACCACGCGGGCCAGGGAGATCGTGCGGAAGGCGCTGGAGAGCGGACGTACGAGCCTGACCGAGCCAGAGGCCAAGGACACCCTGGCCGCCTACGGCATCCCGGTGGTGGAGACGCGCATCGCCCTGTCGGCCAAGGCGGCGGTCATTGCGGCGGACGAGCTGGGCTATCCCGTGGCCCTCAAGCTGCGCAGCCCGCAGATCCCCCAGCCCTTCGACATGGGCGGAGTGCTGCTGGACCTGGAGACCCCGGAGCGCGTGTGGGAGGGCGCGGCGTCCATCCTGGCCCGCACCACCCGCGAGCGGCCCGATGCCTACATCGAGGGATTCACGGTCCAGAAGATGGGCCGCAGGCCCGGCGCCCACGAGCTGGCCATCTCCGCCGAGGTGGACCCGGTCTTTGGTCCGGTGCTCTATTTCGGCCATGGCGGCATGGCCCGGGAGATGATCCAGGACACCGCCCTGACCCTGCCTCCCTTGTCCATGAGCCTGGCCCGCGAGCTCATCGGCCGCACGCGCATCGCCACATTGCTCAAGGGAACGCCGTCGCACCCCCCGGCGGACATCGACGACATATCCCTGACGCTGATCCAGCTTTCCCAGCTCATCGTGGACGTGCCCCAGATAGCGTCCATCGACATCAACCCCCTGTATGCGGACAGCGAGGGTGTCCTCGCCCTGGGCGGCAAGATCGCCATAGCGCCCTTCGAGGGCGAGGGGGAGCGGCGGTTGGCCATCCGGCCCTATCCGCGGGAGCTGGAGGAATGCGTGGTCATCAAGTCCGGCCGCCACGTCACCATCCGGCCCATCCGGCCCGAAGACGAGCAGACCCACAAGGCGTTCCTGGCCAACCTGACCGACGAGGACCTGCGCCTGCGTTTCTTCGGCGTGGTCCAGCGCGAGTTCGACCACAAGGACATCGCGCGCTTCACCCAGATCGACTACGACCGCGAGATGGCCTTCATCGCCACGGCCCAGGACGAGGACGGCGAGCCCGAGACCCTGGGCGTCATGCGCACCAACACCCGGCCCGACAATAGCGAGGCGGAGTTCGCCATCGTGGTTCGCTCGGACCAGAAGGGCGAGGGGCTGGGCAGCATGCTCTTCCACAAGGGCATCCGCTATACCAAGGACCGGGGAACCAAGCTGCTCACGGGCCAGACCATGGTGGAGAACAAGGCCATGCAGGGGCTGTCGAAAAAGTTCGGATTCGTCATCACCCCCGATCCCCATGACGAGGACCTGGTGGACATGGTGCTCGACATGGATACGGTGGAGCCATAGCCGTGGAGTCGCCCTTTGCCCATCTTCCGGCCATAGTCCATCACACGGGGTTCGAATCGAGCGGCGGGGCCACCCGCGTGGCCCGGCTGATCATGGACGGGCTGACCGGGCATGGCGTGGCCACCCGGCTGACCTGCGAGCTGGCGGAGGCGGGCGAGGCTGAGCTGGTGGCCCCGGAAGCCTTTGGCGCGGGGCTGGCCCCGGGCGAGCTGGCCCACCTGCACTGCTCGGGCGACTGGCCCGGCCTGCTGGGGTCCATCGACGAAGGCCGCAAAACCGTCATTACCCTGCACGACTGCGAGCTGTTCACCGGCGGCTGTCCGTATCCCCTGGAGTGCGAACACCTTGAGGACGGCTGTGCCGATCCGTGTCCGCGGGCATTTCCCGATTCCATCGAGACGCGCAAGCTCAAGCACCGGCTCCTCACCCGTCTGGACCCGCTGTTGGCCGCGCCGTCGCGCTGGCTGGCCCGGCTGGCAAAGAAGCATCTGCACCGGCCCGTGGCCATCATCCCCAACGGCATCCCCTGGCCCGAGCGGCCCCGGATCAAGCAGGAGGCGCGCAGGCAACTGGGCATCCTCCCGGCGGCCCGGGTGGCTGTTTTCGCGGCCCACGGCGGCACGGCCGCGGCCTATAAGTCCGGCGGGGACTGGCGTTCCATATGGCAGGGGGTCAAGGCGCGGGTCCCGGAGGCGCTGGGATTCGCTGTGGGCGGGGACACGGCCGGGCGCGAGGGCGACCTCGTCATCTGGCCCTATGTGGAGCGCGAGCGTCTGGCCCTGCTCCTGGCCTCGGCGGACGTGCTCCTCTATCCGACCCGGGCGGACAATCATTCGCTGATCATTCTCGAAGCCATGGCCCAGGGGCTGGCCGTGGTGGCCTACGACGTGGGCGGCGTGCCCGAGCAGGTGGCGCACGGCGAAACCGGCGTCCTGGTGACGCCGTGCCGTTCCGGCGATTTCGTGGACGCCGCTAGCGCGCTGCTGGCCGATCCGGGCCGCTGCCGCGACATGGGCAGGGAGGCGTTCTCTTCGGGACAGCGACGGTTCGACGTGGGGCGCATGGTGGCCGATTACGTGAAGCTTTATGAACAGCAGGCCGGGATCGGACGGGCCGGAGAGTAGCCATGCGCGCGGCAACCCTGCTTTTTCTCGTCTATCTTCCGTATTATCTTAACGATTTCGCCAACATATTCATTTCAGACTACACGACATGGGTGGTGCTGGACTACGCCGTGCGGCTGGCGATTCTCGGCTGTCTGCTGTTCATGCTCCGGCGCGGGGCCGTGACCCGGGACCAGCTCGGCCTGGGCGTGCCGCCGCTCACGGACATGATCCTGTGGACCGTGGGCACGGGCGCGGCAGCCATGGCCTATCTCGGGTTGTCGGAGCTCGTGCTTGCGCCGTGGTTTCCGTCCGGGTCGTTGGGCGGCGTGCCCCTTGACGCCGGGTCGCTGCTGTTCGCCTTCGACGCCACGGCCGGGCTGGCGCTGGTGGCCCTGAGCGAGGAGGTGGTCTGCCGCGGGCTGACCCTGTCCGTCCTGCGCGGGCGGCTGTCCACTCCGTGGTTGTACCTTGTCTCGGCCCTGCTTTTTTCCCTCATGCACTGGTCGCTTTCCGCGCATACCCTGGTGGACGCCTTTGTCTACGGGCTGATCCTCGTGCCCGCAGTGCTTGCCACCGGGTCCATCTGGCCCGGAGTCGTGGTCCACTTCCTGGTGAATTTCGTCCTCTACCATATGGGATAGCCCCCCCGGTTTGTCGAGGGGGCGTCAGGCTCCGTAGTCACGCAGGCGTCGCCTCCCGCGCTGGTCGGCAGGGGCGGTGATCAGCCGAGGCTGATGAGGGCTCCGTAGAAGAATTCGTTGAGCGGTGAATCTGGCGGGGTGGACCAGGATTTCTCAAGGGTCGCGCCTGGGTGGGTGGCGAGGAAGGCCGTGACGAGCCCCTCGTTCTCATCCGGGTTGAGAGTGCAGGTGATGACGGCGATCTTTCCCTTCTGTTTTACCTGGATCGCGGCGTTATCGAGGATCTCGGCCTGGAGCTTGATCAGCTCGTCGAGGTCGCGCGGCGTGCGTTTCCATTTTGTGTCCGGTCTGCGGGACAGGACGCCGAGGCCGGAGCAAGGCAGGTCGAGGAGCACCGTGCCGGGTCTGCGCGGGGGCTTGGCTGTGGCCGCGTTGGCCTCGAAGGTCTGCACGTCGGGCAGCTCGCGGTTGAGCGCCGCCAGCCGTCCACGGTGGATGTCCGAGGCAAAGGTGGCGATGTCTTTTTCGCGCAGGATGCGGGTCTTGCCGCCGCGTCCGGCGCAGGCGTCCCAGACCGGTTCCGGCCAGGACGTCGGGGCGAGCTGTTCGATGATCTGGCGCGCGGCAAAGGACTGGCGGGCCAGGGGCGGTTCCGGCTCCTCCTCGAAGGACGTCCCGGGCGGCAGGGCAAAGCTCATGCCTTCGATGTCCAGCACCTCGGGCAGGGCGGCCAGCTCGGTGAAGATATCCTCCGCTTCCGGGTGGCCGAAGAGGTTGATGCCCAGCGCCGGGGGCTTGAGCTGTGCTTCGAGATAGGCCAGGGCGTCCACTTCGCCGTAGGCGCGCCGCCACATGTCCGTGATCCACTGGGGGCAGGAAAACCAGCGGGTGAGGAATTCGGGGCCGGAGGCGTCCTTGCCGTAGTAGTCCGGGTCGTGGGCTGTCTCGCCCAGCTCGGAGACACGGCGCAGGACCGCGTTGAACAGGCCTGAGAGTCTGGCCCCGGGCTTGCTCTTGGAAAACTCCACGGCCCAGTCCACGCTGGCATAGGCCGGAATCTTGTCGAGGAAGATCATCTCGTAGGCGGCCACGCCCATGGCAAGGCGCATCTTTGGCGGCAGCTTGCCGGGGTCCTTGAGAAAACGCGAAAGAACGTATTCGAGCCGTCCCTTGTGGCGCAGGTAGCCGTAGGCGATTTCCGTGGCCAGCCCCGCGTCGCGCGGGTCCACCTTTGTGGCGGAGAGGGCAGCGTCGAGGGTGGCCTGGATGTCCAGGCGGGACTCAAGGCACCGATAGAGCGCCTCCAGGGCGATGCGTCGGGCGGGGGGGAGTGGTTTGGATGAGTATTCCGTCATGCCCAAAGTCATACGCATTGTCGGCTGCGCACGCAAGAAACGATACGCGGTTCCCTCGCAGAGAAGAGGGTACAGCTCTCTGGAGATTGAAACAGTCAGCGCCTGCTAGAATTTCTCGAAAACGTCCAGCAGCTCATCGTCGATGGTGTCCGGCTCGGGGGCGTTGAGCTGCACCAGGCGGTGCAGGAAGGTGAAGCTCAGCTCGTCCATCTCGGTGAAGGCCATGGCCGCGTCGTCTCCCTTGGTCCACTTGATGACGCCGTCCACCACGATGCGCACGCCTGGAGACAGGGGCAGGTGCAGCTCGCACCGTGATCCCTTGTCGCAGTCGCCGCAGCCGGTGATGAGCGCGCCCTTGAGGCTGATGTTGCGGGTCGTGACCGGTATGACCACGTCGCCTAGTGTCACATAGGCCTCAAAACCGGCATCCACCCGCGTGTTGCGCCGCTTGTCTGATGACATGGCTCAATCCTCCTTTGGCTTCAGCATAGCAGAGAAGTGCGGCGGGCTCAAAGGGAACCGGTAGTCCCACTGGTCGCGGGTGCTAAAAAAAGGGCCGGAACCCGCAAAGGTTCCGGCCCTGACAATTCGTTGCCGTACGGTCTAGTCGTAGTCCACGGCGCTGAAGCGCATCAGGGAGTCCCAGTTGTGGATGGCTTCGACGTAGCGGATGGTGCCGGTCTTGCCGCGCATGACCAGGGAGGAGGTCTCCGCGCCGTGGCCGTGGTAGGCCACGCCCTTGAGGAACGTGCCGCCGGAGATACCGGTGGCCGCGAAGAAGAGATCCTCGCTCTTGACCAGCTCGGTGACGGTGAGCACGCGGCGCACGTCCATGCCGTATTCGGACAGGGCGTTCTTCTCGTCCTGCTTCTGCGGGTCGAGCTTGGCGAACATCTCGCCGCCCATGATGCGGATGGCGATGGCCGAGAGCACACCCTCGGGGGTTCCGCCCGTGCCCATCATGACGTCCACTTCGCAGCGGGGGTCGATGGCCATGAGGGAGCCGGTGATGTCGCCGTCGGTGTGCAGCTGGATGCGCGCCCCGGCTTCGCGGATTTCGCTGATGAGTTTCTTGTGGCGCGGCTTGTCCAGGACAAAGACCACGAGGTCGTCCACGTCCTTGTTCAGGGCGTGGGCGATGAGCTTGAGATTGTGGCCCGTGGGGGCTTCGATGTCCACCACGTCCTTGGCCTGGGAGGGGACCACGAGCTTTTGCATGTAGTAGCTCGGGCCCGGATCGAACATGGCCCCGGCAGGCGCCACGCCGACAACGGAGATGGCGTTGGGCCGTCCGTTGGCCAGGAGGTTGGTCCCTTCGAGGGGGTCAACGGCGATGTCCACCTTGGGGCCTTTGCCAAGGCCCAGGGTCTCGCCGTTGTACAGCATGGGAGCGTCGTCCTTCTCGCCTTCGCCGATCATGACCCGGCCGTCGATGTCCAGGGTGTTGAAGCACAGGCGCATGGCGTCCACGGCCGCCTGGTCCGCGGATATCTTGTCGCCTTTGCCGAGCCAGCGGGCGCAGGCGAGGGCAGCGGCTTCGGTCACGCGGACGAGGTCGAGTGCGAGGTTTTTCTGGGGTGCTTCCATCATCATAGTGACTCCTAATATTTCTCTCTGATCATCCGTGCAAAGTTTTCGGGAGTGAAGCCGTATCTGTCGGACAGGATCTTGCCCGGGGCAGAGGCCCCGAAGTGATCCAGGCCGAGCACGACGCCGCCCAGGCCAACGTACTTGTACCACAGGCCGGTGCGGCCCGCCTCGGCGGCGGCGCGCGCAGTGACCTCGGGCGGCAAGACTTCATTTTTATACGTTTCAGGCTGATCGTCAAACAGTTTGGCCGAAGGCATGCTGACCACGCGGACCTTGCGCTTGAGCAGCTTGGCCGTATCGAGGGCCAGGGAGACCTCGGAGCCGGAGGCGATGAGGATCAGGTCCGGGGTTCCCTCGCAGTCCTTGATGACGTAAGCGCCGCGGCGCGGGCCGTCGACGATGGCCGGGTACTCGGCCGGGTCGAGCACGGGCAGTCCCTGGCGGGTCAGGAAGATGCAGGAGGGGTGGCGCTTCTGCTTCAGGGCGATATCAAGGCAGACGGCGGTTTCCATGGCGTCTGCCGGTCGCAGGTCGATGAGGTCCGGGATGAGCCGCAGGGAGCTGATGTGCTCGATGGGCTGATGGGTCGGGCCGTCCTCGCCCACCCAGAAGGAGTCATGGGTAAAGACATAGAGCACCGGCAGATCCTGCAGGGCGGACATGCGGATGGCGTTGCGGCAGTAGTCCGAGAAGGTCAGGAACGTGGCCCCGAAGGGGAGCAGTCCGCCGTGCAGCTGCATGCCGTTCATGATGGCGGCCATGGGGAACTCGCGCACGCCGAAGGCGAGGTTGCGCGCGTCGTATCCGTCCACGGCAAAGTCGCCGTAGGTGGTGCGGAAGGTCATGGTCTGGTTGGAGGGGTCGAGGTCCGCGCTGCCGCCCACCAGGGTAGGCAGGGAGTCCATCACCGCGTTGAGGCACTTGCCCCATGCCTGGCGGGTGGCCATGCTCTCGCCGGGGGTGAACTCGGGCCAGGCGATGGAAAGCTCGGGCCGGGGCGTGGTCACATGGCCCCACATGGCGGCGAAGTCGGCATCGTCGGCCAGCTTCGTGTCCACGGTGGCCTGCCAGTCGGCGGCTTTCTTGCGCAGGCCGTCGAAGCGGGCGCGGTAGGCGTCGAGCACGTCGGCCGGGACGTGGAAGTCCTCGGCGGGCAGGCCGAGGTTTTTCTTCGTGGCCGCGATCTCGTCCGCCTTGAGGGGCTCGCCGTGGGTCTTGTGGCTGCCTTCCATGGTGGCGCAGCCCTTGGCCATGGTGGTGTGGCCGATGATCAGGGTGGGCTTGCCGGTTTCGAGCTGGGCGTTCTTGATGGCGGCGCGGATTTCGTCATGGTTGTGGCCGTCCACTTCGATGACCTGCCAGCACAGTCCCTCGAAGACCTTCTTGTGGTCGGTGCAGTCCGCCTTGCAGGTGGGACCGGCCAGCTGGATCTTGTTCGAATCATAGTAGACGATGAGCTTGCCCAGGTTCCACAGGCCGGCCAGGGCGGCCGCGCCCATGGCGATGGGCTCCTGGAGGTCGCCGTCCGAGGACAGGGCGTAGGTGTAGTGGCTCATGGCGTCCTCGCCCAGCCTGGCGCGCAGGTGCGCCTCGGCGGCGGCAAAGCCCACGGACATGGCGAAGCCCTGGCCCAAGGGGCCGGTGGTGGCCTCCACGCCCGGTGTCAGGTGGACTTCCGGGTGGCCCGGCGTGAGCGAGCCGAGCTGGCGGAAGCTCTTGATGTCGTCCAGGCTGATGAAGCCGTTGAGGTGGAGCAGGCTGTAGAGGAGCATGGACTCGTGCCCGGCGGAGAGAATGAATCTGTCGCGGTTGAACCACGCGGCGTCGTCCGGGTTGAAGTTCAGAAATTCGGAGAAAAGTATGGTGGCGTAGTCGGCGGAAGACATGGCGCCGCCGGGATGTCCGGAATTGGCCTTGGCCACACCGTCCATGATCAAGCCTTTGACCACGGCGATGGTCTTGTCCGTCTGATTCGTCATGATGGAACCCTTTTTACGTGTTGTTATTTGGAGACGGCATCAATGAGGTCGATCCGGCGCTGATGCCGCTCGCCCCCGAACTCTGTGTCCAGAAACGTTTTGAGAATGGCCAGGGCCAGCCCCTGGCCGGTGACGCGCTCGCCAAGGCAGAGGATGCGAGCATCGTTGTGCTCGCGCGCCATGCGGGCGAGAAATTCGTTGGTGCACAGCGCGGCGCGCACGCCCATGCGGTTGGCGGTCATGGTCATGCCCTGGCCCGTGCCGCAGACGAGCACGCCCAGAGCGGCGTCGTCCGCCTTGACCCGGTCGACCACCTTGGCCGCAAAGAGGGGGTAGTCGCAGGACTCCAGGCAGTCCGGGCCCTGGTCCTCCACCGCGTATCCCCAGTCCGCAAGGGCCTTGATCAGGACCTGCTTGAGGGCGTAGCCCCCGTGATCTGATCCGATGACTATGGTTTTGCTCACCTCTGTGTCTCCCTTGGTTCTTTTTGTCAGGCGTCGCCGTCGGTGCGCAGGCTGCGCATGCGCTGCTCGCGGTCGCGCGCCAGCTCGGTCTTCAGGGTCTCTATTTCATCCTTGAGGAAGCTGATCTGCCGCAGGCAGAGTTCCTTTTCTTCCTTCTTGCCGCGCGGCTGTTCCGCGATGCGGCCGAGGTTGGCATATTCCTGTTCGAGCTCTTTTTCAAGCCTGCTTGTCTCGAAGCGGGAGAGCACGGAACGCGTGAGCCATCCCATTTCCGCCAGCCAGGTCTTCAGCCCGAGCAGACAGACGTCCAGAACCGATTCGTTTGATTTTTCGCTCATGACTTGTCCTCGTATACCACGGGAATGTCCGTGTCTTCGGGGCCGTTCGCTTCGTCCAGGCGACGCAGCGCGGTATCGTCCGGCAGCTCAAGCCCGGTGGCCCTGGTCGGCCAGGGTGCAAGCTTAAGCTCTCGCGTCTTGATGCGCAAGACGCCTTTCTCGCCGTTGTCCATGGCCAGGGTCAGCCGTCCGGGGAGCGGCGGGCTGCCGCTCTCTTCATAGGTATTGATCTCCAGCCGCCATTGCCGCACGGCCGCTCCCGGGGCGGGGACGGTTCCCTCAATGACCATCGGCCGTCCGGCCAGGTCCAGGGTGACGCCCGTGACCGTGGAGGCCGGAAGCCGGTGGTTCACGACAAAGGTAAAGCCGGAGCTTCGGCGCTCGCCCTGCTCGAACCGAACCGGGGTCAGCCCGGAGAAGTCGCCCACGCACACCCGGGCCAGCTGGCCCAGGGAAAAGGGAAAGGGCATGCCCAGCCGGGTGGCGCCCAGGACCGGGTTTGCATGGGCGTAAGCTGTTTTCTGCTCAGGATAGTAGACGGTCAGCCCGGTTGTGTCCTCGCGGATATGGGCCAGCAGCTTACCGATGCCTGCCGAGACATCCAGGCGCATGGGGCCGTCGAAGTCGCCCCACATGGTGAACAGGGTGCGGTTGGTGCGCCGGGTTGGCGTCTGCCGCGTGTAGTAGAGGGAGCCTTTAATCAGCAGGCCCGGCTTGGCCGGGGGGCGGCAGTAGGCGCGGCGAAAAACGCGCCAGGCCGTGTCCGGCGACGCCGTGTCCGGCAGCGCGACCGTGCGCGGCGCGCACCCCGAGGTCGCGATGAGCAGGGCGGCCATCAGGGCCGCGGGCAGGTGCGTCAGACAGCGGCGCGCGGTCATAGGGCCTTGAGCTTCCTCTGGATGGCTTCCGGGTGGGGGGTCTTGTATTTCAGGGATTTTTTGTAGCCGGAGCGCGCCTCGGCGGTTTTGCCCAGGGCTTTGGCTATGTCGCCGTAATGCTCCCATACCGTGGGGTCGTCCTCGACGATGTCCACAGCGTAGTTAATGTTTTCCCAGGCGCTCTTGTAGTCCTTGAGCTTGTAGTGGACCCAGGCCACGGAATCGAGGATGTACCCGTTCTCCGGGTCGAGCAGGGCCGCCTTCTGGACCAGGACCAGGGCGCGGTCCAGGTCGCGGTTTTCCTTGGCCAGGGTGTAGCCCACGTAGTTGAGGGCGTTGCTGTGGTCGGGGTGGTTGCGGACCACGGCCTCCATCAGGGCCAGTCCTTCGGCGCGGCGTCCCTTGGTCTCCAGCAGCATGGCCAGTTCATAGGTCAGCTCCGGGTCGCCCTTGAGCCGGGCCAGTCCGTCCTTGAGCGCCTTTTCGGCCCCGGCGTCGTCGCCCTTGCCCCTGAGCAGGGCGGACTCCAGAATGTAAAAGATGGTGGCGTCGGGATAGGCATCCCTGCCCTGGCGGGCGATGGTCAGCGCCTCGGCCTCGCGGCCCATCCCGTTGAGCAGCTGGGCCTTGAAGCGCAGGGCGTGGGGGTAGAGCCGGTCGTCCTTCTTGACCTTGTCGAGGAAGCCCAGCGCTTTTTTCGGGTCGTTCTCGCCCTCGTTGGCGATGACGGCCTTGTAGAAATAGTATTCCGCCGGGATCTGGCCGTCGGAGGTGAGCATGTCCAGGGCCGTGGAGCCCTGGGCGTAAAAGCCGTCGTTGAGGAACATGAGCACGGCGTCGAGGATGAAGCTCTTGTTCCGGGGCCCCTTGAGGGTCACGTCCAGGGCGCGGGCGGGGTTGTTGAGCTTGAGGTTGAGGTTGATCAGCCGCAGCCGGGCCTCGGGAAAGGCGTCGCCCTGGGCGATGATGCGGGTGTAGGTCTTTTCCGCCGCCACGTAGTCCCTGGCCAGCTCATATTGATAGGCCAGCTCCACCAGGGCCTCGGTAAAGGAAGAATCCATGGCCACGGCCTTCTTGAGGCTGGCGATGGCGGCGTTGCGCATGCCGAGGTTTCCCTGTGCGCGGCCGATGGCGTAGACGGAGTCGGCCGAGCGCTTGTCGGCCGGGATCAGCTTGAGCGCGTCGAGGGCCTGGGCGTCCTTGCCCGCGTCCATGAGCATCTGCCCCAGGCGCTCCCGGGCCTGGAGATCGTCCGGCTTCTTTGCAAGGTAGTCGTCCATGACATCGATGGCCGCGTCGGCGCGGTTGTCCAGGATGTAGGAATTGGCCAGATAGATGGTCAGGAGCTGGTTGTCCGGGAACGCGTCCAGCCCGTCCTTGAGCGCTTGGCGTGCCTTGGCCGGACCCGCGGGGTCGCTCCAGACCAGTCCGGCTTTTTCAAGGTAGAGTTCGGGGGTGGGGTTCTCGGCCAGAAGCCTGTCCAGCGCCTTCTCTGCCCGCGCAGTGATTTCCTTCACCTCGTCCTTGGTCAAGGGGCTTTGCGCGCCCTCGGCCGAGTGGCGCTGGAGGCGCTGCAGCTGGTCCTGATAGACGAGGTAGTCGTAGTTGAGCTGGGCCTCGTCGGTCAGGGGCCGCCCCTGGCTGGCGGGCGCGGTGGCGCTCCCGGCGGCGCAGGCCGAAAGGACCGCCAGCGAAAGAAGGAGCAGCAGGGCCGTCATGACGGCATGGAAGGCGGGGCGGGTCGATTGTGTCATGCGATTTCCGTTGTTATTCGTGCTCAAGGACCCAGTCCTTGGAGAATCCCTTGATTGTTTCCGTCATGTGCTCGCGGATCTTGGCGATCAGCCGGGCCTCGATCTGGCGCACGCGCTCCCTTGTGACCTCGAACCGTTCGCCGATCTCGCGCAGGGTGATCGGGTCGTCGGAGAGCAGCCTGTCGTCCAGGATGGCCAGCTCCTTGTCGTTGAGCTCGGGCCGGATGGCCTTGAGGTTCTCAAGCAGCAGGTCCACGATCTGGTCGTTGGCCAGGGATTCCTCGATGCCGGGGCTGAGCGACGGCAGGAAGTCCATCCTGGTGGCGTCGGAGTCCTCGCCCAAGGGGGCGTTGAGCGACATGTCGTTGCGCGACAGCCGCTGGTCCATCTCGTCGATCTCCGACTCGGTCACGCCCAGGCTCTTGCTCAGCGCCTCGGTGGTGGGGTCGAACCCCATGGCCAGGAGCCGCTGGCGTTCCTTGTTCAGGTTGTAAAAGAGCTTGCGCTGGGTCTGGGTGGTCCCCACCTTGACCATGCGCCAGTTGTCCATGATGTACTTGAGGATGTAGGCCTTGACCCAGAACGCCGCGTAGTAGGAGAATTTGATCCCCTTTTCCGGGTCGAATTTGGTCACGGCCTTGAGCAGCCCCACGTTGCCTTCCTGGATCAGGTCCAGGGCGTTTTGCATCCAGCGCCGCTGAAAGTCCATGGCGATCTTGACCACCAGGCGCAGGTGGGCGGACACCAGCTTGAAGGCGGCGTCCTGGTCGTTCTCGTCCTGGGCCCGTTTGGCCAGCGCGTATTCCTCGTCCGGCTCGAGCATGGGAAACCGCGCGATCTCCTTGAGATAGAGCTGGAGCGGGTCGCGCACCCGGACTTCCTTGGACGAGGCGGTCACAAAGGCGGGCAGCCTGCTCTCGGGCGGGTCCAGCTTGGCCGGCAGGGAGGGGACGTCCGTGTCCGACAGGGCGTCCGCGTCCGGCGGCTCAAGGGCGTCGTCGATCTCCTCGTCGAAGTCCGGCTCGTCGGCGTTGCTCAGGTCCTCGCGATCGGGCTCGACCGCGTCCTGCGTGTGTTCTTTCGTTTTGCTTGCGGGTGTCATGGCTTTATGCGACGGGCTTTTGGCGCCCGGTTCAATACTAAATATAAAGAGTAAAAAATGGACATTATAGTTTTTGTTTGTCCTTTTCAATGTTTTTCGCTACCTCCGCCCCAGGGGAATCCGTTGCTCGGCGCGGGTTTTCGTCGTCGCGCAGGAGCGAAAAACACTTGATTTCTGAATGATCCATATGTATATGCAAGTATCTTGATATAAGAATATTCAGAGGCGGCGGCCCGGTCTGCCGGTCGGCTCGTCAGAAAACACGGTGCGACGCTTCCGCGCGGGGAGCGCGTTTCATTCACTCGGTCTGGGAGGTACGCGTGCCCGATTTCAGGTCAGTTCTTCACGATGACAGGATTTATTTCTTTGACGGCGGCTATGGAACCCTGCTCCAGGGACGTGGCCTGCCCGCCGGGCTGTCGCCCGAGGTGTGGGGGCTCAAGGCCCCGGACGTCATCCGCGGCGTGCATCAGGACTACCTGGAGGCCGGGGCCGACATCCTGACCACCAACACCTTTGGCGGATCACGGCCCAAGCTCGGGCTGGACGCCGACCCCTACGAGCTAAACAAGGCCATGACCCTCATTGCCCGCCAGGTTGCCGGGGACCGTGCCTTTGTGGCCGCGTCCATCGGTCCGGTGGGGCATTTCGTGGAGCCGCTGGGCGACCTGACCTTCCGCGAGCTGGTGGAGATTTTCAAGGAACAGATACGAGGCTGCGTCGACGGCGGCGCGGACCTGATCCTGGGCGAGACCCATTTCGATCTGGCCGAGGCCCGGGCCGTGGTCATCGCCGCCCGGCAGGTGTGCAACCTGCCCGTTGCCATGTCCATGACCTTCGAGGGCGAGGCGAGCCTGACCGGCACATCGCCACTGACCTTCGTGGACACCATGCAGAACATGGGCGTGGAGCTCATCGGCACCAACTGTTCCGCCGGGCCGGAGCAGATGCGCGACACCCTGGCCGCCTGGGCCCCCCGGCTCAAGACCCCCACCTTTGCCGAGGCCAACGCGGGCCTGCCCGAGCTGTGCGCCGACGGCAAGACCGCCTTCCGCCTCGCGCCCGAGCCCTTTGCCGAGCAGGCCGGTCGCTTCGTCGAGTTGGGCGCCAAGTTCCTGGGCGGCTGCTGCGGCACCACGCCGGACCACATCCGCGCCCTGCGCGCCAGGGTGGGCGACGCAAGCTGGCGCAGGCCCGAGCCTGCCGATGACGCCCAGATGGTGCTCACCTCCCGCGCCGTGTCCGTGCCCATCGGCTTTTCCCATCCCGGCGTGATCATCGGCGAGCGGATCAACCCCACGGGCAAGCCGCAGCTCACCGCCGAGCTGCAGGACGGCGTCTACACCGAGGCCCTGCGCTTCGCCTCCGAGCAGCTTGACCTCGGCTCTCCGGTCCTGGACGTCAACGTGGGCGCGCCCATGGTGGACGAGAAGACCCTGCTGCCCGGGCTGATCAAGACCCTGGTGTCCCGTTTCACCGCGCCTCTGTCCATCGACTCCAACGACGCCGAGGCCGTTGAGGCCGGACTGTGGGCCTATCCCGGCTCCCCGCTGGTCAACTCCATCTCCGGCGAGCCGGGCAAGATGGAGGCCCTGGGACCGCTGTGCAAGCTCTTCGGCGCGCCGTTCATCCTGCTGCCCATCGTCGGCCGCAAGCTCCCGGTCACGGCCAGGGAGCGGCTGGCGGTCATCGAGGACCTGCTGGTCACGGCAGAGGGACTCGGCATCCCCCGGCGACTGATCATGGTGGACGCCCTGGCCCTGACCGTGTCGTCAAAGCCCGAGGCCGCCCGGCATTCCCTGGAGGTCATGCGCCGCTGTCGCGACGACTGGGGCCTGCCCACCACCATCGGTCTGTCCAACATCTCCTTCGGTCTGCCCGCCCGGGAGCTGCTCAACTCGACCTTCCTCTCGCTCTCCATGGCCTCGGGCCTGTGCTCGTTCATCAGCAATCCCAACTCCGCCCGCATCCAGGAGACCCTGCACGCCGCCGAGGTGCTCCTCAACCGCGACCCGCAGGCCGCGCGTTACATCAGCCGCTTCTCCGGCTGGAGCGGCGGCCAGGGCTCGGCAGCGCCGACCGCTGCGGCCGCCACCAGTGCCGAAGCCGGGCTGCCCCCGGTCCAGGCCGCCGTGGTTTCCGGCAACAAGGACGGCGTCGTCGCCCTTGTGGAGGCCGAGCTGGCCCGTGGGCTGACGGCCATGAGCATCGTCAACGACCTGCTCATCCCCGGCATCCTCGCCGTGGGCGAGAAATACGAGCGCAAGGAATACTTCCTGCCCCAGCTGCTCCAGTCCGCCGAGACCATGCAGACCGCCTTTGCCCGCCTCAAGCCCCTGCTGGAGGAAGACGGCGGCGGCGACAAGAAACCCGTGGTGGTCATGGCCACAGTGGAAGGCGACATCCACGACATCGGCAAGAACATCGTCTGCCTGATGCTCAAGAACTACGGCTTCGAAGTGGTCGACCTGGGCAAGGACGTGGCCGCCGAGCGCATAGTGGACGCGGCCCAGGAGAACGACGCCGCCATCATCGGCCTCTCCGCCCTCATGACCACGACCATGGTCCGCATGGAAGACACCGTGAAACTCGTGCGCGAGCGCGGCCTGCCCGCCAAGGTCATCATCGGCGGCGCCGTGGTCACGGAAAAATTCTGCACCGCCATCGGCGCGGACGGCTGGTCCACCGATGCTGTCAGGGCGGTCAAGCTCGCCCAGAGCCTCCTCGCCTGACGGACTGTTGAAAAGCGCACGATAGCCGCGTTGCTTCAAAGAGGGCACACCCTCGCGCAGGAGGACTGCGCGTCGGTCGCGCCCTCTTTTCGCGCCTTGCTCTCGCACACTTTTGAACAGTCCGTGTCCGGTTGAAAAGCGCACGATAGCTGCGTTGCTTCAAAGAGGGCACACCCTCGCGTAGGAGGACTGCGCGTCGGTCGTGCCCTCTTTTCGCGCCTTGCTCTCGCACGCTTTTGAACAGTCCGTGCCTGGTTGAAAAGCGTGCGACAGGCGTCCCCCCCCCATTAAGGAAAGTTTTCGCCGAAGGCGAGAGTGGGATTCCAAAGGGTTACAGCCCTTTGGCCGCCAGAGGCGAAATCACCTGACAAATCCGCTGAAGGCGGTTTCCGCATTTGATTGTACCACTTATAGAAAACGCCTTGCTTTTCGCGCCGTCCCTTTTCCCGTTCCGGGGTTCTCGGGTGCTGGCCTCCGGAAAACGGGCGGATTTCGGCCTGCGGAAGGGGCGTGTCGGGGCGGAGTGTCAAAAAAGTGTTTCCTCTGTCGAGTAACGCGTCTATAGCGAATGTCGCGGACGGCGGTTCTCCCGTCGTGCGCGCTTTTATTTGCGGGGCAATTCTGCTAGGGTTCCCGCACACAATCACGAGGTGGCATATGAGCAGGATTCGGCAGTTGACTGCCATGATCATAGTGAGTCTTTTTCTGGTGGCCTGCTCCGGCGGGACGTCCACGGAGTCATCCGCCAGCCAGGCTGCGGAGGGATTCCCGGCCATGGGGCTGACGGAGCTCGACGCGTATCTGGCCAAGCACGCGGGCAAGCCGTCGGTCATGTTTTTCTGGACCACGTGGTGTCCGTCCTGCAAGCAGCAGATCCCGGAGATGGAACAGTTTCTGGAATCAAGCGGCGACAGGGTCAACGTCTTCAGCGTCTCCCTGGACGAAAAGGTCGAGGCGTTGGACGAGTTTTTCAAGGGCAAGAAGCGCACCCTGCCGGTCTTTCTGGGCGACAAGGCCCTGGCCGCCAAGTTTGGCGTGGAGGCCATCCCCACCCTGGTGGTCTTTGACGCGGAGGGCAAGCCGATCATCGTGCGGCCGGGAGTGTTCCCCAAGCCCATGCTCGAAGCCCTGGCCGACAAGCTGGTGGCCAAGTGATGCGCATGATCCGCAAGGCCCGTATCCAGGACGTCAAGGCCATTCACGGCCTGCTCATGCACCGCGAGGAGCATGACGGGCTGGTCCTGCCCCGGTCGTTCAGCCAGCTGTATTCCCATCTGCGCGATTTTTTCGTGGCCGTGGACGACGGCGGAGCCGTCATCGGCTGCTGCGCGCTGAACATCATTTGGGAAAACCTGGCCGAGATCCGTTCCCTGGTGGTCGTGCCGGAGCACCGCGGCAAGCGGCTGGGCCGCAAGCTCGTGGAGGCGTGCCTGAGCGAGGCCGTGACACTGGGCATATTCAAGGTGTATACCCTGACCGAGCAGACAGGGTTCTTTGCTCACCTGGAGTTTGTGGAGGAGGGAATGGACGGGCTCAACCAGAAGGTCTTCGCAGACTGCCTCAATTGCCCGCGCTTCCCTGATCATTGCAACGAGGTCGCCATGGTCATGGCCCTCTAACTCATCAGAAAACAAGAATATGGGACATAAACTCACACCGTTCATCACCGCCGAGCAGCTGGCCGCCCGCGTCAAGGAGCTTGGCGCGGAGGTGACCGCCAGCTACGAAGGCGACGCTCCCCTGGTCTGCATTTGCGTGCTCAAAGGCGCGTTCCTGTTTTTCTCGGACCTCATTCGTACCATCGACCGGGAGATCGAGATCGATTTCGTGCGTCTGGCCAGCTACGGCACGGCCGTCAACCGGGGGGAGGACATCGTCTTTTCTAAGGACCTGGAGATATCCATCGAGGGCAAGGACGTGCTGGTCATCGAGGATATCGTGGACAC
>CAMYLL010000012.1 GCA_947259235.1 uncultured Pseudodesulfovibrio sp.
GCGGATGTCGTTGGGCGAGATTTCCAGGGCCTTGGTGAGGTATTCGACGGCCTCGGGGAACATGCCGAACATGGCCAGCCTGTTGCCGATGTCCGAATCTATGCCCTCGATATCCTGGAAGTACTCGGAAATTTTGCGGTAGAGTTTGCGGGCTTCGAGCTTGTTGTCTTCCTTGACCAGCCCGGCGGCCTTGATCATGTTGTCGTCCAGCACAGCCAAGCGCTTGCGCATCTTGGTCAGCCGCGCCTTCTCCATGGCCTCTCCGAGCTTGGCATGCAGCCGGACCAGGGTCTGGAAGAACGCCTTTTCCTTGCCCCGCTGATAGCTCAGCCCGGCAGGGAAAAGCCGTTTTATCATCTTCATCTTGTTGAGATCGCGCAGGGCCTCGTCCAGATGGGCGTATATCTCGAACTTCTCCGCACCGAAGACCTGGCTGGAGACCAGCCCGCGCACGGCATTTGCCAGACAGCTGAGCGTCTTGAGGTACTCGCTCTTGAGCGCATAGGCCCGCGCACGCGCGATGTTCTCGCGGATGTCCTTGGCTGTGACGGGAGTTGGTGGCATCGATCAATCTTTCCCAATGGTTGTGCGGATACAGATACCCTGTAAACTAATACAGGGTGTCCGTTTTAGCAAGCAGCATGAAAACAAGGGCGTCAGGGCGGCACAAGGGGATTCCCGGCACGCCGCCGAACCATCAGTAGGCTTCGTCCGAAACATCCCCGGTTGACGCATGGAGTTCCAGCAGATAGCCTAACACGGCTCGATCCCGAGCCAGACGACCAGGCCAAGCCGTCGAACCGCCCATGCATCCATCATTCAACCAACCGGAGTTTTCGTGAACGCATACCTCGCCGTCATTATCGGCTCGCTGGCCGTTTCATGGCTGCTCGGCGTGTTCTCGAACATCCTCGGTGCGCGGCATATGCCGCCTGCCCCGCCGCCGGAATTCGCCGATGTCTTTGACCCCGAGACCTACCGAAAATCACGGGAATACACCCGGGCCTCCATGCGCCTTGCCGCCGTCACCGATACCTGCAACACCGTGCTCATCCTCTTTTTCATTCTCACCGGCGCGTTCAACCAGCTGGACCGGGTGGTCCGCGCCCTGGAGCTGCCGCCCCTGGCCACCGGGCTGGTCTACATAGGCGCGCTGGCCCTGGCGGCCTCTGCCATCGGCCTGCCCTTCGAGGCATACCGGACCTTTGTCCACGAGAAGCGGTTCGGCTTCAACACCACCACGCTGCGGACCTTCATCGCCGACCGGGTCAAGGCGTTCGCCCTGACCGTGATCCTGGGCGGGCCGCCTGGCGGCTGTCCTGGTCTTCTTCGAGATGGCCGGGCCTTACGCCTGGCTGCTGTGCTGGGCCGTGGCCGTGGCCTTCTCCCTGGGGCTGACCTATGTCGCACCGGCCTGGATTCTGCCGCTGTTCAATTCATTCACCCCCCTTGAGGACGGCCCTCTGCGCCGCGCCCTTGAGACATACGCCCGCAAGGTTGGATTCCGGCTTTCCGGCATCTTTGTCATGGACGGGTCGCGCCGGTCCACCAAGGGCAACGCCTTCTTCACCGGCTTCGGCAGGCGCAAACGCATCGCCCTGTTCGACACGCTGATCAAGGAACACGACACCGACGAGATCGTGGCCGTGCTCGCCCACGAGGTGGGCCATTCAAAACGCGGCCACATCAAGCAGCGGCTGGCCCTGGGCGTGATCAGGACAGGCGTCGTCTTCTATCTCATGTCTCTGTTCATGAACAGCCCCGACCTGTTCGCGGCCTTCGGCATGGCGCATACGAGCATCTATGCCGGACTGGTCTTCTTCATCCTGCTCTACACGCCGGTCTCTCTCGTCCTCTCCGTCATCGGCAACGCCATCTCCCGCGCCCATGAATATGAGGCGGATGCCTATGCCGCCCGGACCACCGGAACCCCGCAGGCCATGATCTCCGCCCTGAAGAAGCTTTCGGCCAGCACCCTGGCCAACCTGACCCCCCATCCGCTCACGGTCTGGCTCGACTACGGCCACCCGCCCGCGCTCCAGAGAATCCGCGCCCTGTCCGCACTGATCAGATAATTCTCGCGCCACATGGCACTATGTGGCATTATGTCAAGGCATTCGCCTACAACCACAGCCAGGGGAAACGACATGCGAGAAGTACCCTTCGACCCGGCCAACGACGACATCATGGACCGTCTGCGCAATATTCCCGCCTTCGACGCCCTGCCTGACAGCCTCATTCGCCAGGCCATGACGGTGGCCTCCATCCGCCGCTACGAGGCTGGTGAGGTTCTCATCCGCGAAGGCGAGTTCGACAACCAGGTGTTCTTCCTCATCTTCGGCAACCTGGACATCTCGGTGGGCGGAAACGTGGTGGGGAACCTGCAACGGCTGGGCGACATCTTCGGCGAGATGGCGCTCATCGTCGGCAGCCCCCGCTCGGCAACGATCACCGCCACCAAGACCTCCCTGGTGGTCTCCCTGGACGACACGGCCATCGGCGCCATGGGCGACACGGGCAAGATATTCACCCAGGCGGTCATGTACCGGGTCTTTGCCGAGGTCCTCGCCGTCAGGCTGCGCGCGGCCAACCGGCAGATAGCGGAGCTGAGCGGGGAGCTGGCCGCCCTGCGGTCATAACACCACAAAAAACCGGCGCACCCCCACAGGCACGCCGGTTTGTTTGTTTGCTGACGGCCCGCTACATACTCTCAAGCCCACTGCCACGCGGCAATGCCTTGCCCGGACCATGGGGAATCACCCGCACGTTCCCGGCCGCCACTCCACCGGCTTCGCCCGGACCGACGCGGAAGAACTCCATGGTCTGCTGCAACTGCACAGCCTGACTCGAAAGCTCCTGCGACGTGGCGGATAGCTCCTCGGAAAAGGAGGCGTTCTTCTGGACCACGATATCCAGATGCTGGATTGAGGCGGTTATCTGCTGGGCCGCCGAGTCCTGCTCCTGGCTGGCCGCGGCCACGGTCTGCACCAGCTCTTCGTTGTGCCTGATGTCGGCGACGATCTTCTTGAGCATGGTCCCCGCCTCCTCGGCCACCTTGAGGCTGTTGCCGGTCAGCTCGCTGATCTCTCCGGCAGCAATGCCGCTGTGCTCGGCGAGCTTGCGAACCTCTGCGGCCACCACGGCAAACCCCTTGCCGTGCTCGCCCGCCCGGGCCGCCTCGATGGCGGCGTTGAGAGCCAGCAGGTTGGTCTGACGAGCGATGTCCTCGATGACCGAGGTGCGGTTGGCTATGTCGCGCATGGCGACCACGGTCTGCTGCACCGCGTCCCCGCCCACGGCCGCGTCGCTTGCGGTCTTGACGGCGATGTCCCTGGTCTGCCGGGCCACCTCCATGTTCTGGCGGATGCTGGCCGCCATCTGCTCCATGGATGCGGATATTTCCTCGACACTTGCGGCCTGCTCCACACTGCCCTCGCTCATCTGCTCGGCAGACGAGGCGATCTCCTCACTGCCGGCGGCCACTATCTCGGAGGCGGCCTTGACGATATGCACAATGGAACGCAGGGACGCTATCATGGCCCCGAGGGACCGCATCAGCCGGCCAAGCTCGTTGGGCGAGCTGCTGTCCAGGTCCATCATCAGATCGCCGCTTGAGAGCTTCATGGAAGCATCCATGCCCTCGGTGACGGGCCCGACCACCAGACGGCTCAGGAAAAAGACAACCAGCCCGGACACCACCAGCACGATGACCAGCCCGATACCCATGAGCATGTACCCCTGGCGCACGGCATCGGCAGCCATGTCCGACTCGTAGGCGGACATGCACACGATCCACCCGGTGGACGGATCGGTACGGAAGACCATGATCTTGTCCCGGCCATTCCAATCGTACTCGACCACGCCGTTCTTGCGGCTCATGGCCTCGCGCACGAAGCCATGGCTGCTGTAGTCTTCAAGAACGACGTCGCGCTCCTTGGGAAGGTAGATGAAGCGTCCCGAGGCATCGAGGACAAAGCCGTACCCCTCGTGCCCGAGGGTCACCGGATCGATGAAATCCCTCCCGAAGACGTCCCACGCCGAAAACAGGGCCACGCCGCCCACCACCGCGCCGGTGCTGTTCACCACCGGCGCGCTGACGGCAAAGACCAGCGCCCCGTCCGTCTTGGACTTGAACACCGTCTTCGAGATATACGAGCGCTCCCCGCCCAGCACGGCCCTGACGTAATCACGGTCCGCGATATCGAGTCCGACCATGTCTCCGCCGTCGCTCATGCCCCCGGCCACAACCCGGCCCGCCGTGTCAAAGGCCACTGCGGCCCACAGATTCCTGTTGCTCCTGGCATAGTCCTTGAGCATGCCGTCGGCCGTGGCGCTCTCCGCGCTCAGGGCGGCCACCACTTCCCACCGCCCGGCCATGGCTCTGGCCGAGGCCACGGTATCCTCCACAAAAAGCCGGAGGGACGACGTGATCCCCGAGGCCATGTTTTCCGCGCCACGGGTCTCGCTCTCCAGCGTCATATCGTAAGAAGTCGTATCGACATACCAGACAAGAGAGGCCACGCCCAACACAATGGACAGGATCACGGGAAGCAGTATGGATCTTGCCAGACTCCGCGTTACTATCTCAACCATCTCGAAACTCCTTGCTCCGGCTCCTAAACTGTGCCGCACCACCGGCATTACTACAATCCCATCCCGGGACATCCAGCGCACCCTCCCCCGCATTTGCCTGACTGAGCGGTCAACCAAGGCGAATACCAAAAGACGTTACTCGCCAAAGGCGATCAATTCCATCGATATATGACTGAACCTTTTATAAATATGTCCCCCGGCTTGCATGGCGCTATCAATATGCCGCATTATCATGCCGATTGCGCAACGCCGTTATGGAATTCGCCCTCGTAGTCTGGTAGTGTCGGCATGTACAAGAAGCCAAAGGACCCACGCGTGAGAGAAAGCCATTTCGACCCGGCGGACAATGAACTGTTAGGCCGCATAAAGAAAATGCCCGTCTTCGACGCCATGGACGCGGACATGCTGCCCGAGGTGCTCGGGCGCGCCATGGTGCGGCGATACGGGGCCGGAGAGGCCGTCATCACGGAAGGCGACGCGGACCGCATCGTCTATTTTCTCGTCAGCGGGAGCTGCGCGGTATCGGTGGACGGCACGGATGTGAACACCCTTTCCACCCCGGGCGATGTCTTCGGCGAGATGGGGTTCATCGAGCACAAAGCCCGCTCGGCCACCGTTACCGCCCAGACGCCCACAACATGCCTGACCCTGGACGGCGCGGTCATCGAACGGATGAAGGGCGTGGAAACCCTGGCCGCCCAGGCGCTCTTTCACCGCGTCTTTGCGGAGATCCTGGCCGCACGCGTCCGCCATGCAAACGCCAGGCTGCTGACCCTCGAAAACGAGCTGGAGACCCTGTCCGTCCAGCGCATCACCTTCTGAGCGTCATGGAAACAGTCACGTTCAACCCGGACGATGCGGCCATGGTCGCCGCCATCAGGCAAATCCCCGCCTTCACGCCCCTCGGGCCGGAGCTGTTCGGCCAGGTGATGGAGATGGTGACCATCAGGGACTACGCCCCCCGCGACGACGTCCTCACCCAGGGGGAGCAGGACAACTGCATGTTCTTCCTCCTCCACGGCAAGCTCTCGGTGCGGGTGGACAGCGTGGAGGTCAACACCCTGACCAAGCCCAACACGGTCTTCGGGGAGATGGGCATCGTCGCCCAGGCCCCGCGCTCGGCCACGGTGACGGCCGTGCGCCCGTCCCGCTGCCTGGCCCTGGACATCCGCTTCTTCGACAGACTGCAAGGCCGGGCCAGGCTCGCCGTCCAGGCGTTTTTCTACAAGATGTTCTCGCACATCCTCGCCGAGCGGCTGCGCGAGACCGACGCGCGTATCGCGGACCTCGACATGCAGAAAGCAGTGCTCGAAAACATCGACATCGACTAACCACGGAGCAACACCATGCCGATGCACGAACTGGCCGGAAAACCGGCTCCCCGGGAAATCCTGGTCAACGTCCCCCGTCTCGTGGCCCACTACTTCCTGACCAAGCCCGACCCGGACGACCCGGCCTGCGCCATCGCCTTCGGGACCTCGGGCCATCGCGGCTCGTCCTTCGACGCCAGCTTCAACGAGGACCACATCCTCGCCGTCACCCAGGCCGTGTGTGAGTACCGGGCGGCCAAGGGCATTGACGGCCCGCTCTTCCTGGGCATGGACACCCATGCCCTGAGCGAACCGGCCCTGGCCACCGCCATCGAGGTCTTCGCGGCAAACAACGTGGCCGTCCGCATCCAGTCCGGCCTGGGCTACACGCCCACCCCGGTCATCTCCCACGCCATCCTCACGTGGAACACGGGCCGCACAACGGGCCTGGCGGACGGCGTGGTCATCACCCCCTCGCACAACCCGCCCCGCGACGGCGGCTACAAGTACAACCCGCCCGAGGGCGGCCCGGCAGACACCCAGACCACGGGAGCCATCCAGACACGGGCCAACGAGATTCTCCGGGACGGGCTCAAGGACGTCAGGCGCATCCCATATGCCCGTGCCATCACAAGCGAGAGCGTCACCCATTACGACTACATCACCCCCTACCTCGCCGACCTGCGCAACGTCGTGGACATGGACCTCATCCGCGACGCGGGGGTCAGGATCGGCGTGGACCCGCTGGGCGGCTCGGGCATCGCATACTGGGAGCCGATGGCCGAGATGTACGGGCTGAACCTGACCATCACCAACGACATCGTGGACCCCTCCTTCGCCTTCATGACCGTGGACAAGGACGGCAAGATCCGCATGGACTGCTCCTCCCCCTCGGCCATGGCCTCCCTCATCCGGCACAAGGACAACTACGACATAGCCTTCGGCAACGACCCGGACTACGACCGGCACGGCATCGTCACCAGAAGCTCCGGGCTGCTCAATCCCAACCATTACCTGGCCGTGGCCGTCGACTACCTGTTCACCAACCGGCCCGAGTGGAGCCGCGACGCGGCGGTGGGCAAGACCCTGGTCTCAAGCTCCATGATCGACCGGGTGGCCGCCAGCCTCGGCCGCCGCCTGCATGAAGTGCCCGTGGGCTTCAAGTGGTTCGTGGACGGCCTCATCGACGGCTCCTGCGGCTTCGGCGGCGAGGAATCCGCCGGGGCCAGCTTCCTGCGCCGCAACGGAACGGTCTGGACCACGGACAAGGACGGCCTCATCATGGACCTCCTGGCCGCCGAGATCACGGCACGCATGGGGCGGGACCCTGGCGACATCTACCACGATCTGGAAAGGGAGCACGGCTCGCCCGTGTACGAGCGCATGGACGCCCCCGCCTCCCCGGCCCAAAAGGCGGCCTTCTCCGCCCTCACGCCGGACATGGTCGCCGAGGACACCCTGGCCGGGGAACCCATCCGCGCCAAGCTCACCCGCGCGCCGGGCAACGACGCCCCGATCGGCGGCCTCAAGGTCACCACCGACAACGGCTGGTTCGCCGCACGCCCGTCCGGCACGGAGAACATCTACAAGATCTACGCGGAATCCTTCAAGGGAAACGGGCATCTGCAGGAAATCCAGCACGAGGCCCAGAACATCGTTGCCGCCGTCTTCGCCAAGGCAGGCGTGTAGCCGCCGGCCATCAGAGAATCCCCCAACGGCTGCATCCCGCAGCTATTACCACAAAGAAGCCCCTGCGAATCGTCTCGCAGGGGCTTCTTCGTGCTGATGACACGACGCGCAGTCAACGGGCAATCCTGCGCGCTAACCGGCCCGGGCGGCCACCTTGACGGCTTCCTCGACCTTGCCCTGAGCCTCCAGCGCCTCCACCAGCACGTCCCAGTAGGCGTCCCTTTCAGGAGACAGTGCCGACGACTGACGGGCGAGCACCTCGGCGATCTGCGGGTCCTCGCCCTGGTCGAGGTAGAGCTTGGCAAGCATGTGCATGGCCTGATGGTCGTTGTGGTCCGCGTTCAGGGCGAGATGCAGATATTCGCGCATGCCGTCTATGTCGCCCTGACGGTAGGCGATGCGGGCCAGGGGGCGCAGAACCATGCGCTCGCCACCGGGCTGTGCCGCCGCCTTCTTGTAGTAGTTCGCCGCCTTCTTGAGGTGGCCCGCGTTCTCGCTGATGGAGCCCAGGCGCATGAGGGAATAAGTGTGGCTCGGGTCCGCCTTGAGGCATTGACGATACGCCTGCTCCGCCTTCTTCAGATCGCCCAGGCGGTGGTTGGCCCAGCCGAGGTTGTAGAGGGCGAGGACGTCCTTCTTGTCAAAGGCCGTGACCTGCTCGAACTGGCGGCGGGCGTCCTCGAAGCGACCCAGCTGGGCGTAACAGATTCCCAGCGAGTTGCGGGCCAGGAGGTTGTTCTCATCGCTCAGGAGCGCGAGCTTGAACTCCTCGATGGCCCCGTAGATGTCGCCGTCCATGAACCGGCGGTCCGCCGCGAGGTTCAGGGAGATGGAGTCGAAAAGAGCCACACGCGGCTCCGGCAGCAGCAGCGCGTGTTCCAGCGCCTTGCGGCAGTTCTCCAGGATGTCTGCACGGTCGAAATTGAGGAACGGATAGCAGGCGGAGCCTATGGAGACGGTGATTCCCAGCGTGTCCCCGGCGAGCTTGCATATCTCATGGGAACGCTCGCGCAGGGTCGCCCCGTCCACGCCCTCCTGATAAAAGATCATGCCGTTGAGCCCGTAGCGTCCGCCAAAGGCGCCGTCCCCGAACCCGCCGCGCGCGAGCCCGGCCACGTCGGCCACCATCTGGTCCATGGCGTCCTGGTAGGCCTCGCCGGTGTCCGCAGGCTGGTCCAGCACCCGGATCAGGGACAGGCCAAAGGTCTCCGGCTTGAGCCGCGCCGTTGCCAGCGCCGCCACGAAATCGCTGTAGCAGACGAGGCGGGTGGCCGCATCCTTGCGCGGGGCGGAATCGGCAGGCCGTTCGCGCTCGGCAAAAAGCCGCTCGTCACCAGTGACAAGCTTGAGCCGGTCACCGGGTTCCACGCTCCAACTGGCGTCGCCCAGGTGCAGGATTTCGGCAAAGGCCATCTCGCTCTGCACCTCGACCAGCACCACCTCGGCCTTGTACATGGCCGGATAGCGGCCGGTGATCCGCTCGTCCTCGGTCAAGGCGGTCGACGCGGCCTGGCCCGACTTGGGCGCGCGCACCAGGAACCGCTGGCCCACCTTGGCCCCGGACGATTCGCCCAGGCTGACCAGGACGCGATTCATGGGCAGGGATTCGAGGACCCGCCCGCCCTTGGACAGGCTGTCGGCATAGCTGAAGACCCGGTTGCGCCCCTGGTCCTTGGCCACGGTCACCGCCTTGCGCGCCTTGCGTACGAGCATGCGAGCCTGCTCAGTGGGCATGCGGCGGAACTGCGCGCCCTCCAGCCCCTGGGGATAATTGACAAAGCCCACGCTGGCCGTGACGGTAATGGTGTCGTTGGTGATGTCGTCCACAAAAGAAAGCTTGCTGATGCCCGAGCGGATGACTTCCGAAAGCTGGAAACAGGCGCGGGGTTTGGCGTCGGGCACGAGGATGGCGAACTTGTCGTTGGCCAGCCGTGAAACCGTGGTGTACTTGGGGCAGACCAGTCTGAGCAGCCGCCCCACCTCGCCCACGATGTCGTCGCCCGTGAGATAGCCGTAATGCTCGTTGATCCACAGAAAGTTGTCCAGGTCGACAAAAAGCACGCCCAGCGTGCCGGAAAAAACCTGCTCGGCCTCGCAGACCACGCCGGGGGCAACGGCCGCCGCGGGCCGGTCGCCAGCCGCGCGCTGCCGCACGGCTCCGTTGCGCGAGTCGTCCCCGGCGCGGCAGTTGCCGGTGGCCAGGCAGCCCTGGACCAGGTCGATGGCTTTCTCCAGCTCGCCCACGAAATAATCACGGGTGAAGAGCCCGGTGAGCGGATCGGTCACGCTTTTCTTGTAAAGGGCGAGTTTTTCGAGCACAGCGGTGGCCAGGGCCATGATGTAGCCCGGCGCGGTGGAGGGGGCCTTGAGCCGAACGCCCTTGGCGATGAAGTAGCACAACACGCGTCCCTGGAAGACCAGCGGCAGGATCAGCTCACTGTCCTCGCGCCGGTATTCCGGCTCGGGGATGGGGCCGTCCGCTTCCTGCCTGGGAAAGAACAGGCTGTAGGAACTGAAGGGCAGAAACTCGGCGATGCAATCCTTGATTGTATGCTCGAAGTCGATCAGCTCCTGGGGAGTGAAAGACAGGGTCCCGTCCGCGAAGATATCTTTTATCGTCCTCATAATTCGGGAGCTTACAACGCGCCCATATTTTACTCAAACAAAAGTTTGCTCCAGCACGGTGCGGCGCGGAGCAGAAAACCGCACCGGAGACCGCCTTCCGGGCCGCAACCCCGGAGCCATTCCTCCAGCCGGAGGGCCCTTGCCAGCCGATTGCAGGCAGACGCAACGGAGACTATATCAACACATTTGGATATTGACATTTCGTTTGAATAGTCATAGCAAGGCCATCAGTTGCCGTGGTAGCAATATTGAACAATGAACATCATCAACGACCCACAAGAACTCCAGCAGCACTGCCTGACATGGCGACGCGACGGCCTGCGAATCGGCTTGGTGCCGACCATGGGCTATCTGCACGACGGCCATCAGGCACTCATGCGCCACGCCCGCACCCTGTGCGACAGGCTCGTGGTCTCAATATTTTTGAACCCCACCCAGTTCGGCCCCGGCGAGGACCTGGACAAATATCCGCATGATCCCGAGGGGGACAAGGCCAAGGCACTTGCCTGCGGCACCGATCTCCTCTTCATGCCCGATCCCGCCGCCATGTACGCCGCGAACCACGCCACGTGGATCGACGTACCGGACCTCGGCCGCCATCTTTGCGGTGCCAGGCGGCCCGGCCATTTCAGGGGCGTGTGCACCGTGGTGACCAAGCTCTTCATGCTCGCCCAGCCCGAGGTGGCCGTGTTCGGCCGCAAGGACTGGCAGCAGCTGGCCATACTCAAGCGCCTGGTGCGCGACCTGAACATCCCGGTGGACCTCGTCGGCCACGACATAGTGCGCGAGGCGGACGGTCTGGCGCTCAGCTCGCGCAACGCCTATCTCACCAGAGATGAACGCGCCGCCGCGCCAGCCATCCGCCAGGGGCTTGTGAAGCTGGCCGAAATGGTTCAAAAGGGCGAGCGCGACCCCGAGGTCGCCAAGAAATTCCTGCGTGACGAGTATGCCGCCACCCTGCCCATGGGCACGGTGGACTACATCGAGCTGGTCGATCCCGACGACATCACGCCGGTGGCGGCCGTGACCGGCCCGGTACTGGCCGCGGTGGCCGTGGGCATGGGCAGGGCGAGACTCATAGACAATATTTTGATAGAGGTTTGATTCCCTTGGCACAGCGATGTTTTTTAAGCGCCAAGATTCATGGCGCCAGGATCACCTGCGCGAACCTTGAGTACCGGGGCAGCATTTCCATAGACACGGCCCTCATGAAGGCCGTGGGACTGCTGCCCTACGAGCAGGTGGACGTTTACAATCTGGACAACGGGGAACGCCTGACCACCTATGCGATCCCCGGCGCAACCGGCGAGATATGCCTCAACGGAGCCGCCGCCCACAAGGGCGCGGTCGGCCAGCGGGTGATAATCGCCGCCTACACATGGCTCGGCGAGGAAGAGGCCAGGACGCACACGCCCATGGTCGCCATCGCGGACAACAACAACGGCGTCGACGAGATCATCGAGTGCGACATGACACCGGATTTCTAGACGTGTATTACCTTAAGGACTTTTAGGAGGATTCAATGCAGATCGAAGGCAAGTACCTGTTCACTTCGGAATCCGTGACGGAAGGCCACCCGGACAAGGTCGCAGACCAGATTTCCGACGCCATCCTTGACGCCATCATCGGCCAGGACGCCAACGCACGCGTGGCCTGCGAGACCCTGGTCACCACCGGCATGGCGTTCATCGCCGGAGAGATCTCCACCACGGCGTTCGCCGACTTCCCGGAGATCGTCCGGGGCACCATCAAGGACATCGGCTACAACAGCTCCGACACCATGGGTTTCGACTGGCAGACCTGCGCCGTCATTTCCTCCATCGACAAGCAGTCCCCGGACATCGCCCAGGGCGTTGACCGCACCAAGCCCGAGGAGCAGGGCGCCGGCGACCAGGGCATGATGTTCGGTTTCGCCACCAACGAGACCCCCACCCTGATGCCCACCCCCATCTACTACGCCCACAAGCTTTCCCGCCGCCTGACCTACGTGCGCAAAGAAGGCATCCTCGATTTCCTGCGCCCCGACGGCAAGACCCAGGTCTGCGTCCAGTTCGACAACGGCAAGCCCGTGCGCATCGACAACGTGGTCGTCTCCTCCCAGCATGACGAGAACATCGCCTACGCCGACCTTCAGGAGGCCATCCTCAAGGAAGTCATCATGCACACCCTGCCCGAGGATCTGATCGACGACAAACTCAAGACCTACATCAACCCCACCGGCCGTTTCGTCATCGGCGGCCCGGTCGGCGACTGCGGTCTCACCGGCCGCAAGATCATCAACGACACCTACGGCGGAGCCGGTGCTCACGGCGGCGGCGCGTTCTCCGGCAAGGACCCGTCCAAGGTCGACCGCTCCGGCGCCTACATGGCCCGCTACGTGGCCAAGAACGTCGTGGCCTCCGGCCTTGCCGAGATGTGCGAAGTCCAGATCGCCTACGCCATCGGCGTGGCCGAGCCGGTCTCCGTCGTCGTCTGCTCCCGCGGCACCGGCCAGGTCTCCGACGAACAGCTGACCAAGGCCGTCAAGGACGTCTTCGATATGCGCCCCTACTACATCCAGGAGCGGCTCAACCTGCGTCGCCCCATCTTCCAGAAGACCACCAACTACGGTCACTTCGGACGCGAGCGCCCGGAATTCACCTGGGAGATGACCGACGCCGTGGATGATCTGCGCACCGCCTGCAAGCTGTAGACGGTCCGGTTCACCCAAGCACGCACAAGGGCGGGAGCAGAAGCTCCCGCCCTTTCTTGTTTGACTCGGTCCATCGTTACGGAAAAAGAAAGTGCCCTCCGGCGACAAAGCAGGCGCAGCCATCTGCCGCGAAAATACAGCGCTCGGCTACCGGTTGTCCGGGACCGTGCCGTTGCCCGCCCTGATCGCCTCCAGCTCCCGGCTGAACTGCTCTGCCAAATGCCTGCCGTGCGCTCCCCTGGCCTTGGTGAATGCGATGAACAGGGGACGCCGGGAGAGCTGCAGAGCGATGCGCGCCCTGTCCTGATAGCCCATCTGCCTGATGGTGTATTCGCCGGAGTGACGGGTGGCAAGGGCCGCGTCGATCCGGCCCTCGCCCAGCATGCGCAGCAGTGCCTCCATGTCCTTGAACTGGTCAACGTCGGCAGGGAGTTGCGTGCTGACGCCCTCGCCGTAGTAGTATCCCCTGATCACGCCCACGCGCAGTCCGGCCAGATCGCGAACCGACGCCGGATGCAGATCGCCACGGGTGACAAAGACAACCGTGTCTTCAAATGAAAGTGGCGTATCGGCGAAGTGGAATTCACTCGCTCGAACCTTGCTCCAAAAAAGGGAAAAGATGCCGTCCACCTGGCCTGAGCGAGCATCGGCCATGGCCCGGGCAAAGGGACGGCTGAGAAAGACCGGGGTCACCCCCAGTCGCTCACACACCTGGCGGATGATGGCGACATGGGTTCCCTTGGGCTCGCCATCCTGCTGATATTCAAAAGGCGGGAAGTCCTCATAGGCCAACCGCAACTCGCCGGCAACCGCCAAGGAACCGAACACCCCGACGACCTGCCAGAGAACAACGGCGATAATCACGGCAAAATATGTCGTCGGTACTCCCCTCATTATGAAATACTATGAAGAGCGCCGGGGTAAGTCAAGCCTAGGTGCGAGAAACCGCCCCCCTGCCCGGCCCCACTCGGGCTAAAGACCGCACGCCACATCATCCCGGCTCATGTCCGCGCACAGGATCAGGTGGCGGCCGCCGCATTTGTGGAAAAAGACATGGGAGATAGTGGTGCACAGATTGCCCGACGCCAATGAGATGTATGGATCTGTGGTGAACTTCTCAAGCCCTGCCTGAATCGGAAGGAAATACTCCTTGAGGGAGTGATCCGCGCCCATGCGTGCAGGTTCATAGAGCAGACGCTTGCTTTTCTTGAGCTTCAAGGGATTGCATAGCGTATCCGACACCTGCCTGCCTTTCATGTCGAGCACATAGAGGCACTCGACACTGTCAAAGTCATCGAGATAGCGCGTCAGCGCCTGGGAGAGCCCCCGTGTGGGCGTGTCGGACAGCCCCTGGCACATGGTCAGGATGGTCAGATCATAGCTCGAAAAGAGCCGCTTCTCCTCGGCGATCCGGCGGGTGCGGTTCTGCCGGTGCTTCTCGGCCAGGGCATCCACCTTGCCAGCCATGCCGGGCACGGAATCAAGCCCGGGAGCGGGGCGTGCGAAGAAAAACCCCTGGAAGACGTCCACGCCGTTGCTGAGCAGGCACATGACCTCCTCGCTCGTCTCCACACCCTCGGCCAGGACCAGGCAGCCCAGCCGGTTGGCCATCTGCACGAAGCTGCGCGCCACTTCAAGCTTGTGGAAGTGCTCGTTGACGCCGGAGATGAGCGAGCGGTCGAGCTTGAGCACGTCCGGCTTGAGCAAGGGGATGCGGTCGAGGTTCGAGAAACCGGCGCCGACATCGTCCAGCGCGATGAGAAAATTCTTTTTCCTGTAAAAACGGACGAACTCCAGCAGGGCGTCCACGTCCTCGCACCGGGATTCGATGATCTCGATGATGACGTTGCTGGGGCAGATGTCGCACCGTTTGATGAGCCGGAGCAGGTGGTTCGACCCCCTGGTCTCCTCGGTAATGCACGCCGCGTCTATGTTCATGGAGAGCATGATGCTCTTGTCACGCCGGTGGAGCTGGGCAAACGACTCGGCCGCCTTTATCCGGCAGGCCCTGTCCAGGGCGAGCCTGAGCTGCGGGTCCCGGGCCTGACCGAACAGGATGTCCGGGGGAATCAGCTCCCCGCTTTGGGAATCGAATCCCCGGCTCAGGGCCTCCAACCCAATGACGGCCTTTCGCTTGAGCGACACCTGGGGCTGGAAATGGGTGAGGATTGCACCCTTTTCAATAATCTCGTCGAGTCCGCACATTGTATTGATCATCTAACTATCTGTGTTCTGGGTTATATTACGTGCTGCGGAAGGCACGAATGGCCGGGGCGGCAAGGGCCGCCCCGGCGCCTATATACTGTCGCAATCCGATTCTAGAGGATTCCGTCCTCGCCGGTCCTGATGCGCAGGGCCTTGGCAAGCTCGGTCACGAAGATGACGCCGTCACCTTCCTTGCCAGTCTGACCGGCGGACTGGATGGCCTCGATGGCCTTGGCCTCGAAGTCGTCATTGACGCCGATCTCAAGGCGAACCTTCTTGAGGAGGTTCACTTCCATCTGCACGCCGCGGTAGGTCTCCGTGAATCCCTTCTGCCTGCCGGAGCCGAGGATGTTGGTCACTGACAGGGAGTAGATCTCCTTGGCGTACAGCGCCTGCTTCACGTCGTTGAGCTTTTCCGGCCTGATGTATGCTATGATGAGCTTCATTTCATTTTCTCCTTATGATGTCTGATGATCTTACTGCTGGGCTACTCGTTGCTGAAGAGCTGGAAGCCGTTGTAGGACTCGCTGCCGTGCTCGGCAATGTCCAGACCCTTGAGCTCTTCTTCCTTTTCCGCACGCAGCCCGAAGACAGCCTTGATCACAGACATGAGGATGAAACCGCCGCCGAACGCCCAGGCAAAGAACACGCCCACGCCGATGAGCTGCACGCCCAGCTGGCCGAATCCGCCGCCGAAGAGCAGGCCGCCGTCAGTGTTGAACAGGCCGCAGGCGATGGTTCCCCAGGCGCCGCACACGCCGTGGACCGAAGTGGCGCCGACCGGGTCGTCGATCTTCAGGACCTTGTCGATGAACTCGATGGACAGGACAACCAGCACACCGGCGATGAGGCCGATGACCACGGAAGAGGACGGAAGGACGGTGGCGCAGGGGGCGGTGATGCCGACCAGACCGGCCAGAGCGCCGTTGAGGCTCATGGAGATGTCCGGCTTGCCGAAGCGGAACCAGGAGATGACCATGGCGCCGAGCACGCCGCCGCAGGCTGCCAGAGAGGTGTTCATGGCGATCAGGCCGATGGTGTCGTCGGCAGTGGTGGTGGAGCCGGGGTTGAAGCCGAACCAGCCGAACCAGAGGATGAAGACGCCCAGAGCCGCCAGGGGAATGTTGTGACCGGGAATGGCCTTGGCCTTGCCGTCTTCGGTGTACTTGCCGATACGGGGTCCCAGGACCATGGCACCGGCCAGGGCGATCCAGCCGCCGACGGAGTGGACAACGGAGGAACCGGCGAAGTCGCAGAAGCCGAGGCCTTCGAGCCAGCCCGCGCCGTCGTCGCCCAGCCACAGCGAGCCCCAGGCCCAGTGGCCGGAGATGGGGTAGATGATGCCGGTCACCACGATGGAGACCAGGATGTAGCTCGAAAACTTGGTGCGCTCGGCCATGCCGCCGGAGACGATGGTGGCGGCGGTGGCGGCGAACACGGACTGGAAGAACCAGAAGGTGTAGGTCCAGCCCAGGTCGGCATCGGCGACGCCGCCCAGCCCGTAGCCGGAGGTGCCGATGAACCCGCCGGCGTCAAGGCCGAACATGATGGCGAAGCCGAACAGGAAAAAGCAGATGGAACCGACGGAGAAATCCAGCAGGTTCTTCATCATGATGTTGCCGGCGGATTTGGCGCGGGTGAACCCGGCCTCGACACAGGCGAATCCGGCCTGCATGAACATGACCAGAATGGCCGCGATGAGCGTCCACAGAATGTTGCCGTTGAGCTGGGTGAGATACTCCACCTCTTCAGCGAAGGCGAGGGTCGGCACGAGGACGGCCACCATGGCCGCCATTGCGATGGCAACCTTCCTGGACACACGGGTCGGGGACTTGCTAAGAAACATTACGGTACTCCTCCTTGAATGGAATGCGTTTCTAACCTGCGCTCCCCCTATCAAGACCCGTGCCAAAACCTATTTTTATTGCTATCAATGTAAAATCATCATTTTGAACCCATTTTTACTGTGTCATTTTTTGCAAAATTGTTATTTATTACATTTTTGAAACCTCCATATTAGACAAATTTTGTCAATCAGTACAAACACCACAAAGTGACCGCCGGTCACATAGTATATTAGTAATATACTCCATCCACCTGATTTCCCGTTTATTTTTTGGGTTGACAGAATTTCCTGCAAGGAGTACCCATTGTCTCCATGAACACCACCTTTGGCCTTCCCGCATACTTTTCCTCCTTTTATTTTGGATATTGGTATTGCCGCGCTCGCGGTCTCGGGAGAGGTGCACTGTAAGCCAGGTGGTGGATTACTAGCTAAAAAAGAACCTCTTCAAGGGCCGCGGGCGAAAGCCGGCGGCCCTTGTTTTTTTTCCAGGGCTCCGTCGGCGAACAGGCAAACGCCAGGGCACGCAGAAGGGACAACCGCAGGAGAACGACATGCATATCGGAAAAGCAATCAGGCTGGAGAGGATCTTCAACAGAAACACAGGCAGAACGATCGTCGTGCCCATGGACCACGGCGTCACGGTCGGCCCCATCGACGGACTCGTGGACATGCGGGAAGCCGTCGGCAAGGTGGTTGACGGCGGCGCGAACGCGGTCATCGAGCACAAGGGCCTTGTCCGCTGCGGCCACAGGGCCACGGGCAAAGACATCGGCCTCATCGTCCACCTCTCAGCCTCCACCTCCCTCTCCCCCTTCCCCAACGCAAAGAGCCTTGTCGCCACCGTAGAAGACGCCATGCGCCTGGGCGCGGACGCCGTCTCCATCCACTGCAACCTCGGCGACGAGACGGAATCCGCCATGCTGGCCGATTTCGGCAAGGTCGCTTCCGAGGCCTCCAACTGGGGCATGCCGCTGCTGGCCATGGTCTACGCGCGCGGCCCCAAGGTCTCCGACGAATACGCCCCCGAGGTGGTGGCCCACTGCGCACGCGTCGGCACCGAGCTGG
>CAMYLL010000013.1 GCA_947259235.1 uncultured Pseudodesulfovibrio sp.
CGTCACGGTGCGCACCCTGGCCTACTACGGCAAACTTTCCGAAACCCTGGATACCGTTGTTGCGGAGAACGTCTCGGTTGACGATCTGGCCGACCAGCCCATGGACGAAGCCGTCGCCCCGCCCGCCGAGCGGCCCGCAACGGAAAAAGTGCCCAACATACGCGGACTGACGGTCCGGCGCGCTCTGGAGCTTTTGGCCAGACGCGGCATCGTCCCGGTGCTCAAGGGCCAGGGCATGACCGTCAAGGACCAAAAGCCCAAGGCGGGGCAACCGTGGCCCGAAGAACAACAAGCGGAGGGAACGGATGATGTTTTTATTCTCTGGCTCTCATAGCGAAAAGAAGGCGAAGCGAGGCGTTATGGAATTTCAGGCTCTGCTCAAGGAAGCGGCCAAAGGCCTTGTGGTGCGGACCGATTCACGCAAGATTCTGCCGGGCGAATGCTTTGTGGCCATGCCCGGGACCAGCGTTCGCGGCATAGACTATATTCCCGGCGCCCTGGAAAAGGGCGCGCAGTACATCGTCGCACCGTCCTCAGCCCGCGATCTGGTCGCGCCCGTGGTCGAAAAACGCGCCCAGGTGGTCTATCACGACAACCCGGCAGTCGCCCTGGGCGATCTCGCCCGCGCCCACTTCCACGTCATGGACCGCGAGCTCAAGCTGGTCGGCATCACCGGAACCAACGGCAAGACCACGACCTCCTACATCATCGAACACCTGCTTGCCTCGACGGGGCTCAAGGTCGGCGTGCTGGGCACGGTCAACTACCGCTGGCCGGGCTTCACGATGAACGCCCCCCTGACCACACCGGACTGCTGGATGATCCACGAGCTGCTCTACAACATGAAGAAGGCGGACGTGGACGTGGCCATCATGGAGGTCTCCTCCCACGCGCTGGACCAGTACCGCGTGGCCGGGCTGGACTTCGACGCCGCAGTGCTGACCAACGTCACCCAGGACCACCTGGACTACCACGGCGACATGGACACCTATTTCGAGGCCAAGTCCCTGCTCTTCAACACCTTCCCGCGCGAGCACAAGGCGGGCATCATCAACTACAACGACCCGTATGGCCGCAGGCTCCTGACCGCCACCGAGGACGGCATCGGCTACGGCATTGGCGACACCGGCATCGTCATCCACGAGGTGGGCGACAAGCCCATGGTCCAGGGCCGCATCGTCTCGCTCACCGGCCAGGGCATGGAGATCGAGACCACATACAAGGGCAAGAGCTGGACCATAGAATCTCCCCTCATCGGCGCATTCAACGCCATGAACCTGCTGGCCGCACAGGCCGTGGGCCTTCAGCTCGGCCTCAACTGCAAGGACATGCGCTGCCTCAAGGATTTCCCCGGCGTACCCGGCCGCCTGGAGCGCGTCATCAACGACCACGGCATGGATATCTTCGTGGACTACGCCCACACCCCGGACGCACTGGAGAACGTCCAGCACACCCTGAAGGGACTGGACTTCAAGCGGCTGATCACGGTCTTTGGCTGCGGCGGCGACCGCGACCGGGCCAAGCGGCCGCTCATGGCCCGGTCCGTGGCCCGCTATGCGGACGTGGCCGTGCTCACCTCCGACAACCCGCGCAGTGAAAAGCCCGAAGCGATCATGGACGACGCCCGCCCCGGTCTGGCCAAGGCCCGCCGGGTGCTGGAGCACCCCGACCGCCAGACGGCCATCACCATGGCCGTGGCCGAGATGGAGCCGGGCGACGTTCTGCTCATCGCGGGCAAGGGACACGAGGACTACCAGCAGATCGACGGACAGACCATCCACTTCTCGGACAAGGAAGCCGCGCTCAAGGCGCTGGAGGAGACTCGGTGAAGCTGACCCTGGCCGACATCCAACACTGCCTCACGGGCATGGCCGAAAGAGGCCTTGAGGGAACCTGCTTCAACGCCGTCCGCACGGACAGCCGCGCAGTGGAGAAGAACGATCTCTTCTTCTGCATCGAGGGCTGGAATTTCGACGGTCACGAATTCGCGGCCCAGGCCGAGTCCCGAGGCGCGGCCTGCATTGTGGCTTCCCGCATGCCCGAGGGTGTCACCGTCCCCGTGGTCATGGTCCGCGACACCGTCCATGCGCTGGGGCGGCTGGCCTCCTGCTGGCGCGACCTGTGCGGGGCCAAACTCGTCGCCGTCACCGGCACGGCGGGCAAGACCACGGTCAAGGAACTCCTTGCCGCCGTGGTCTCCAGAAAATTTTCCGTGGCCAAGAACTACCGCAACCTGAACAACCAGATCGGCCTCCCCATCTCAATGCTCAAGGCGGGCGAGGAGCAGACGGTCTGGATCATGGAGCTGGGCATCTCGGTCAAGGGCGACATGGAAGAGCTGGCCTCCATCGCCAGCCCCGACCTGGCCGTGATCACCAACGCCGGTCCCGGCCACCTGGAGGGCCTGGGCAACGTGGCCGGAGTGGCCCGCGCCAAGACCAGCCTGCTCAAAGATCTCCGCCAGGACGGCGCGGCGGTGGTGGGCATGGACTACCCTGAGCTGTGGCAGACCGCATGCGAACTCAACGCCGCCCCCGTCGGTTTTTCCACAGTGGACGAGTCCGCACCGTTCTTTGCCTCATTCCTGGGCGCCGGGGACGACGGCCAGGGACGCTTCCGGCTCAAGACCCCGGAGGGGGACGGCGAGCTGACCGCGCCCTTCTGCGGCGGACACTATGCCGAGAATCTGGCCTGCGTGGCCGCCGCAGCCCACAGGCTGGGGCTCACCCGGGACGACGTGATCCAGGGCGTGCAGGAATCCAAGGCGGACCCGCAGCGCTTCTGCTGCCGCCCGACAGGCAACACGCTGGTCATCGACGACACCTACAACGCCAACCCGCTGTCCATGGCCCGGTCCATCAGGACCGCCGCCGACATGACCAGGGGACGCCCCCTCGTCCTCGTGCTGGGCGACATGCGCGAGCTGGGCGCCGAGGCCCAGGCCCGCCATCAGGAACTCGGCCGCCTCCTGCGCGAGATCGCGCCACGGGCCGTCTTCTTCAAGGGCGCGCATTGCGCAGACGTGACCTGCGGCCTGGAGGACGGCACTCGGTTCGTGGAGATAGAGGAGCCGGGTCAGTTCATCGCAGCATGGCGCGAGCTGGGCCTTGCCGAGGCCGTCGTGCTGATCAAGGGATCGCGGTCCCTGAAAATGGAAGCCTTCGCCGCAGCCCTGTGCAAGGAGCTCGACGACAACGCGGACACCCAAGGAGGCGCCCGGTGATCTACAATTTTCTCGTTCCGCTCAGCAGCGACGTCGGCGTCTTTAACGTCTTCCGCTACATCACCTTCCGTTCGGTCTGGGCGCTGCTCACCGCGCTGATCATTTCGATCATCTTCGGACCGGCCATGATCCGCTGGCTCCAGCGCATCAAATGCGGCCAGTACATCCGCGAGAACGGCCCCAAGCACCAGGCCAAGCAGGGGACCCCGACCATGGGCGGGATCATGATCATCTTCGCGGTCTGCGTCTCCACGCTGATCTGGGGCGACCTGACCAACGTCTATGTCTGGCTCACCCTGCTCGTGTTCACCGGGTTCGGCGCGGTGGGCTTCGCGGACGACTACATCAAGGTGGTCCAGCGCAGGAACGAAGGCCTCTCGGCCAAGGCGAAATTCCTGCTCCAGTGCGCCGTGGCGGCGGCGGCCATCGCCCTGCTCATCCAGGAACCGGCATATTCGACCCGGCTGGCCGTTCCCTTTTTCAAGCATTTCAACCCGGACCTCGGCTGGGTCTACCTGCCCTTCGCCATGATCGTCATGGTCGGCGCGAGCAACGCGGTGAACCTTACCGACGGCCTGGACGGACTGGCCATCGGGCCCATGGTCGTGGCCATGGCCTGCTTCGCCATCTTCATCTACGTCTCCGGCCATGCCAGGATGGCGGACTATCTGGCCGTGCCCAACGTCCAGGGCATCGGCGAGGTGACGGTTTTCTGCGGAGCCATGGTGGGGGCGGGCCTGGGCTTCCTGTGGTTCAACACCCATCCGGCCCAGGTCTTCATGGGTGACGTGGGCTCCCTGTCCCTGGGCGGCGCGCTGGGTTTCGTGGCCGTGCTGGCAAAGCAGGAGCTGCTGCTGGCCATCGTGGGCGGCGTGTTCGTCTTCGAGACCCTCTCGGTCATCCTCCAGGTGGGCTACTTCAAGCTCTCCGGCGGCAAGCGGATTTTCAAGATGGCTCCCCTGCACCATCATTTCGAGCTCAAGGGCATCCCGGAATCCAAGATCATCGTCCGGTTCTGGATTCTCTCCATTCTCATGGCGCTCATGGCGCTCTCGACCCTGAAGCTGAGGTAGGAACGTGAATCGCATCGTCCAAGATTTCATCAAACAGCGCATCCTGACGGGCAAGCGCGGCGTGGTGGTGGGCATGGGCCGGTCCGGTCTGGCGGCAGCCAGACTCCTGACCGTGCTCGGTTGCGACGTGCGCGTGGTGGACAGCTGCGACAACGTGACCCCCGATGCCCTCGGCCAGTTGCGGGATACCGCCAAGCTCATCACCGGACCGCACAAAAAGGAACATTTCGCCGACGCGGACATCATCGTCCTCTCCCCGGGCGTGGCCGTGAAGAAGCTGGCCCAGGCCCTTGAGGGCGTCCCGCCCCAGGCCGTGGTGGCCGAGCTTGAACTGGCCTCCTGGTTCATCGAGGCCCCGGTGCTGGCCGTCACCGGAACCAACGGCAAGACCACGACCACGACCCTCATCAGCGAGATTCTGGAACACGCGGGCAAGCGCGCCTTCACCGGCGGCAACATAGGCATCCCGCTGTGCGAATACCTGCTGGACATGGAACCGGCCGAGGTCATCGTCCTTGAAGTATCAAGCTTTCAGCTCCAGAACTGCCGCCTGTTCAAACCCCACGTGGGCCTGTTTCTCAACTTCGCGGCCAACCACCTGGACTACCACATCGACATGGACGAATACCTCGACGCCAAGCTGAACATGTTCAGCCGCATGACCGGCGAGGACACGGCCCTGCTCCACGAGTCCCTGCGCTCCGTCATCGGCAACCGGGGCTTCACCAACGCCCATGTGGAATGGTTCGGCGCCACAGACCGATTCGAGGCCCCGCACCTGCCCGGCGAGCACAACCGCAGCAATGTGGAAGCGGCATGGCAGGCCGTCAGCCGGTTCGGCGTGACCGAGGCCCAGGCCGCCGAGGCCATCCGCGAGTTCAAGCCCCTGGCCCACCGCATCGCCCCGGTGGCCGAAGTGGACGGCGTGCTCTACGTGGACGACTCCAAGGCCACCACCCTGGACGCGGTGCTGGCCGCCGTGCGCAGCTTCGACCGCCCGGTGCGGCTGCTCATGGGCGGCGTGTGGAAGGGCGGCGACGTGGAGTCTTTCGCCCGCGACATCAAGGGCTCCGTCATCCACATCGGCCTGTTCGGCGGCAGCCGCGAGGTCTTCGAAGGCCCACTGTCCAAGAATTTCACCGTGACCTGGGACGCCACCCTGACCGAGGCCGTCAGGCGTCAGGCGGGACTGGCCCGACCGGGCGAGGCCGTGCTGCTCTCCCCGGCCACGTCGAGTTTCGACCAGTACAAGAACTACGGCCAGCGCGGCGACGACTTCAAACACGCCGTCATGGAACTGAAGGGGCTGAAATGAGCAAGGGACTCAACAGCAAAACCACCGCCGCGGGGCGTCCCGATCCCTGGCTGCTCACGGCCACGCTGCTCCTTGGCGGGTTCGGACTGATCATGGTCCTCTCCTCCAGCGGCATCATGGCCGAGCGCGTCTACGACGACACCTATTTCTTCTTCAAGCGCCAGCTGATGTTCACAGGCGTGGGGCTGGCGGCCATGGTCGCCTGCATGCAGGTTCCGCGCAAGGTGCTTTACGGCATGACCTATCTCTGGGTGGCCGCCGCCGTGATCCTGCTCGGCCTGTGCCTCACGCCCATGGGCGTCAGCGTCAACGGCGCGAGCCGCTGGGTACGCATCGGCCCGGTCAACTTCCAGCCGCTGGAATACGCCAAGGTGGCCCTGGTCCTCTATCTGGCCTACTTTTTCGCCCGCAAGCAGGACATGGTCAGGACCTTCTCCGTGGGCTTCCTGCCGCCGTTCATCGTCACCGGATTCCTGTGCGGACTGCTGCTGCTCCAGCCGGACTTCGGCGGGGCCGTGGTCCTGGCCGGACTGCTCTTCTTCATGTGTCTGGTGGGCGGAACGCGGTTCAGCTACCTCTTCATCTCGCTCATCTTCGCCATGGGCGCGGGCTGGCTGCTCATCTCGTCGTCGCCCTACCGCTTCAAGCGGTGGACCGCCTTTCTCGATCCCTTCGCCTCGGCCCAGAACGAGGGCTATCAGCTGGTGCAGTCCCTCTACGCCTTCGGCTCGGGCCGCATCTTCGGCACAGGCATCGGAGCGGGCAAGCAGAAGCTCTTCTTCCTACCCGAGGCGCACAACGACTTCATCATGGCCGTGGTGGGCGAGGAGCTCGGGTTCGTCGGCATGTCGCTGTTCTTCCTCGCCATCGGGTTCTTCCTGTGGCGCGCCTTCCGGGTCTGCTTCAAGCAGGAGGACCTCCAGGACCGCTTCACGGCCTTCGGCGTCACCTGCATCGTGGCCCTGGGCATGCTGCTCAACCTGGCCGTGGTGCTGGGAACCGTGCCGCCCAAGGGCGTGGCCATGCCCTTCATCAGCTACGGCGGCTCGTCCCTGACCCTGTCCTTCGTCTGCGCAGGCATCCTGCTCAATCTTTCGCGGAGGGCGTCATGACCTCAACCTCCCGCGCACGTTACATCATCGCCACCGGCGGAACCGGGGGACACATCTTCCCGGCCCTGGCCGTTGCCGACGAGCTGGCCGCGCGCAACCCGCAGGCCACCATCCTCTTTGCGGGCAGCTCCGGCCCCGAGGGCGACATGGCCCGCGCCCACGGGCTGGACTTCATCGAGCTGCCGGCCCGGGGAATCATGGGGCGCGGCCTGTCCGGGATGATCGGCGGGCTGGCATGGCTGGGCAAGGGGCTGCCCAGAGCGCTGGCCGCGGTCAGACGGTTCGGCCCGGATGCGGTCATCGGTTTCGGCGGCTACGCGAGCTTCTGCCCGGTGCTGGCCGCCGCCCTGCTCGGCGTGCCCACGGCGGTGCACGAGCAAAACTCCGTCCCCGGCGTGACCAACAAGGTGCTGGGCAAAATGGCCAAACGGATTTTCCTGAGCTTCCCGGACGCCAGGGGCGCTTTCCCGGCGGCAAAAACCGTCCTGACGGGCAACCCGGTGCGCGCGGACATCCTGGCCGCAGGCGCGGCGCGGGCACAGGCCACAGGGCGCATCCCGGGCAGGCGGGTGCTGGTCCTCGGCGGCAGCCAGGGCGCACGGCCCGTGAACGACGGGATCATCGCGGCCCTGCCCCGGCTCCTGGCCGGTGGCGTGAGCCTGACCCACCAGACGGGAAAGACGGATTTCAACCGCGTGCGCGCCGCCTACGAGACGTCCAATGCGGACCCGGTCCAGGTGCGGGACTTCATCGCCGACATGGGAGCGGAATATTTCCACGCCGACCTGGCCGTATGCCGGGCGGGCGCGACCACGGTCTTCGAGGTGGCGGCGGCGGGAGTGGCGACCATTTTCGTCCCCTTCCCCCAGGCCACCCACGACCATCAGACAATGAACGCCAAGGCCATGGCGGACACAGGCGCGGCGCGGCTGCTTCCCCAGGGGGAGCTGACCGGCGAGCGTCTGGCCGCCGAGGTCTTTGACCTGCTCGCCGACACCGCTCGGCTTGAGAACATGGAACGTGCCGCGCGCGCCTTTGCCAGGCCGCACGCGGCGTCAGACATAGCGACAGGGCTGGAAGCCCTCGCGGCCTAGCCCAACGGGCAAAGGCCAAGGAGACACGGACATGGCAGCAGCACAGGGACCATATCTGACCATAGGCGGCGAAGCCTGCCCGGCCATGAGAGCCAGGGTCAACAACATCCACATGGTGGGCATCGGCGGGTCCGGCATGAACGGCATCGCCGAGGTGCTCATCAACATGGGTTTTGCCGTCACCGGCTCCGACCTGAGCGCCTCTTCCTCGGTCCGGCGGCTTGAGAAGCTCGGGGCCACCGTGTTCATCGGCCATGGGGCAGACAACGTGGGCGAGGCCGACGTGCTGATCAAATCCACGGCCATCCCGGACAAGAACCCCGAGCTGGTGGAGGCCCGCGAACGCGGAATCCCCATCATCCCGCGCGCCGAGATGCTGGCCGAGCTGATGCGCTTGCGCACGGGCGTGGCCATCGCCGGAACCCACGGCAAGACCACCACCACGTCCCTGCTGGCCACCATCTTCACCGAGGCGGACCTGGACCCCACCGTGATCATCGGCGGCAAGCTCAATACGTTCGGCGCCAACGCGCGCCTGGGCGAGGGCGACTACCTCATCGCCGAGGCGGACGAGTCCGACGGCTCCTTCCTGCTGCTGTCGCCCATCATCACCGTGGTCACCAACGTGGACAAGGACCACATGGATTTCTACGCCGACCAGCAGGCCATAGACGATTCCTTCACCACCTTCATGAACTCCATCCCCTTTTACGGGATGAACGTGGTCTGCGGCGACGACGAGGGCGTGCAGCGGCTCCTGCCCGCCATCAGAAGGCCCTACCTGACCTACGGTCTGGGACCGAAGAACCGGCTTCGCGGCGAGATCATCACCTCCCACCTGCGCAGCCTGTTCAAGGTGTTCCTGGACGACGAGCCGTGGGGCGAGGTGACCGTGGCCCAGCCCGGCACGCATAACGTGCTCAACGCCCTGGCCTGCATCGGCGTGGCCCTGGAGGCGGGGCTGGACAAGGAAGACATCATCAACGGGCTGGCGAATTTCGGCGGCGTGGGCCGCCGCTTCGAGCGCAAGGGCGAGCGCAAGGGCGTGCTCGTGGTGGACGACTACGGCCACCACCCGGCAGAGATCCTGGCCAACCTGCGCACGGCCAGGGCGTGCTACCCGGACCGTCGGCTCATCGTGGCCTTCCAGCCCCATCGTTTCTCCCGGACACAGGCCCTCTTCGGCGAGTTCTGCAAGGTTTTTGCCGACGCCGACCTGCTCATGCTGACGGAAATCTACCCGGCGAGCGAATCGCCCATTCCCGGCGTCAGCGGCCTTTCGCTGGCCCAGGGCATCAAGCAGGTGAGCGACACCAAGGTCCAGTTCTACCCGGATTTCGAGGCGCTGGAGAAGCGGCTCAAGGACACCCTGCGTCCCGGTGATCTTTTCATGACCCAGGGCGCGGGCTCCATCTGGCGCATAGGCGAGAACTGGCTGAACCAGGCGGACGGGCCGGACACAAACCCGGAAGCCGCAGAGGACGAGGCATAGGTATGACCCTTGAGCTGATCCCCAATCCGTCGCTGGCGCAGCGCACCACCCTGAGACTCGGCGGCACCGCCGACGTCGAGGCGGTGGTGCATGACGAGCGCGACCTCGACGAGCTGGGCTGCTTTCTGGCCACGCATACCCTGCGCCCCTTTGTCCTCGGCAAGGGGAGCAACCTCCTGGCTTCGGACGGCCGCCTCGACCTCGCCCTGATCCGCGTGGGCGCTGGCTCCGGCCCCCTGCGGGTGGAGAGGACCGACGACACGCTCATCGTGCGCTGCCCCGCCTCCCTCGCCCTGCCCGGCCTGCTCGGCTGGGCCAAAAAGGCAGGGCTTGCGGGCCTTGAAGGACTCACCGGCATCCCCGGCTCCGTGGGAGGAGCCGTGGCCATGAACGCGGGCTCCTACGGCGTGGAGTTCGGCGATCTGGTGACCCGGGTGCGCCTGTGGTCCCCTGCCGGAGGTCTCGTGTGGGTGGCCGCGAACGAATGTGTCTTCGGCTATCGTCATTTTTCCGCACCGGCCCGCCCGGCCGGACGCCTGATATGGGAAGTGGAGATCGGTCTGAGCGAATCCACGCCCCGAAGCGTCCACAGGCAGATGCAGAGCGTCTACGAGAAAAAACGGGCCACCCAGCCTGTCACGGCGCGCAGCGCGGGCTGCGTCTTCAAGAACCCCGGGGGCGAGAGCGCGGGACGTCTGCTGGACAAGGCGGGCATGAAGGGCGTGCGGGTCGGCGACATGGCCTTCTCCGAAATGCACGCGAATTTTCTGGTCAACCTCGGGCAGGGCACAAGCGCCCAGGCCATGGAACTCATCGAAACGGGCCGCGAGGCCGTCAGGGACGCCTTCGGCGTCGCCCTGGAAACGGAGGTCATCACACTATGAGCACCCTGACCATGAACAAGCAGGGCCGCCTCAAGCTCGGCGGCAAGCGCGGCAACTCGCTGCACTCCGGGAGGTCATACTCCGGCAGCGGCTTCACCGGCGCGGGACGCATGGTGGTGCGCATCATCATGACGATGCTCAGCCTCTCGCTGGTGGCTGTGCTCGGCGTGGGACTGCTCTACGGCTACCGTCTCATCACCACGCACCCCTATTTCAGCCTCAAGGAGATCCACGTCACCGGGACCTCGCGCCTGAGCTACGGCGACATCCTCTCCTGCGCGGACGTAAGCCTCGGGCTCAACAGCTTTCAGATGAACGTGGCCGACGTGGAGGAACGCGTTTCGGCCAACCCGTGGGTCCTGTCCACCACCGTCAGGCGCGAGTTTCCCAACCGGCTTCGCATTACGGTGGTCGAGAAAGTCCCGGCCTTCTGGCTGCGCCAGGGCGACGGCCTCTATTTTGCCGACGCCGCAGGAAAGGTCATAGCCCCGATGCATCCGGGCGAGATGGCGTCGCTGCCCGTGCTCAGCGTGGCCGACGGCATCGAGGACGGCGGCCCGGTGCTCGCCGGGATTCTGAAGAAGATGGAGGACCGGCAGACCCCCTTCACCCAGACCCAGACCGCATGGGTCAAGCTGACCAGCGCCCACGACGTGGAGATATTCCTCGACGGCCAGGGCGACGGCAACGGGCTGACCGTCCGCCTGTCCATGGACCGCTGGGAGGTTCAGCTCGAACGGCTCAAGATCGTCTGGCGCGACCTGATGCGCAGGGATGAGTTCAAGGACGCGGCCATCATTGCGGCCAGTGGCGACAAGATATGGGTCAAGAAACGTCCGGCCCAGGGCTAGACGCACGCGATAGAGCAGGGAACACCGAACCACATGCGACAGGCAGACAGGGCCGACACGGCCCGATAGTCGCAGAGGAGAATCAACATGGCCAGAAATGACCTCATCGTGGGCCTGGACGTCGGGACCACAAAAATATGCACCGTGGTGGGCGAAGCCACCGAAAACGGTGTGGACATCATCGGCATCGGCACGGCCCCGTCCACAGGGCTGCGCCGCGGCGTCGTCGTCAACATCGAAAAAACGGTCCAGTGCATCAAGAAATCTCTCGAAGACGCCGAGCTGATGGCGGGCTGTGACATCCGCACCGTCTATGCGGGCATAGCCGGAAGCCACATCCAGGGCTTCAACTCCCACGGCGTCATCGCGGTCAAGGGCGGCGAAGTCACCCAGCGCGACGTGGACCGCGTCATCGAGGCGGCCAAGGCCATCGCCATCCCCATGGACCGCGAGGTGCTGCACACCCTGCCCCAGGAGTTCATCGTGGACGACCAGCGCGGCATCGCCGATCCGCTGGGCATGGCCGGGGTGCGGCTTGAGGTCAAGGTCCACATCGTCACCGGCGCGGTGACGTCGGCCCAGAACATCATCCGCTCCTGCAACCGCTCCGGGCTCGATGTCTCGAACATCGTCCTTGAATCCCTTGCCTCCAGCAAGGCCGTGCTCTCGCCCGAGGAACGCGAGATCGGCGTGGCCCTGGTGGACCTGGGCGGCGGCACAACGGACATCGCCATCTTTTCCAAGGACTCCATCAAGCACACCTCCGTGCTGGCGCTGGGCGGGCACAACCTGACCAACGACATCGCCTACGGGCTGCGCACGCCCATGATGAGCGCGGAAAAGATCAAGATGGACTTCGGCTGCGCCATGGCCGACCTGGTGACCAGCGACGAGATCATCGAGGTTCCCAGCGTGGGCGGCCGCGAGTCGCGCAAGATGAGCAAGCGCGTCCTGGCCGAGATTTGCGAGCCGCGCTGCGAGGAGATCCTGGCCCTGGTGGACCAGGAGCTGATCAAATCCGGTTTCAAGAACATGATAGCGGCGGGCGTCGTCCTCACGGGCGGAACCTGCCTCATAGACGGCATGCAGGAGCTGGCGGAGCAGATTTTCGATCTGCCTGTCCGCATCGGCGTGCCGGGCGAGGGCATCGGGGGACTGACCGAGGAAGTCAGGAGCCCGAAATACGCCACCGCCGTAGGCCTGCTGCTCCACGGGGCGGAAGAGGAAGGCCTGCACAGCAAGGTGCGCCCCTTCAAAATTCGCGACGATTCGGGCTTCGACCGCATCCTCTCGCGCATGAAGAAGTGGTTCACGGACATCGCTTAGGAATGAAGGTCAACAGGGAACATCTAACAGGGAAGAGGAACTGAGGAGGAAGACACATGGAATACTTCGAAATCGAACACGACAGCAACGCCAAGATCAAAGTCGTCGGATGCGGCGGCGGTGGCGGAAACGCGGTCAACAACATGATCCAGTCGGCGCTCAAGGGCGTCAAGTTCATCGTCGCCAACACCGACAGCCAGGACATCCACAAATCCCTGGCCGAGCACAAGATCCAGATCGGCGAGAAGCTGACCAAGGGTCTTGGCGCAGGCGCGAACCCGGAGATCGGACGCAGCGCAGCCATGGAGTCCGTGGACCAGATCCGCGCGGCCCTTGAGGGCTCGGACATGGTCTTCATCACCGCCGGAATGGGCGGCGGAACCGGCACTGGCTCCGCCCCGGTCGTGGCCGAGGTGGCCCGCGAGCTGGGCGCGCTGACCGTCGGCGTGGTCACCAAGCCCTTCTACTTCGAGGGCAAACGCCGCCTCGAACAGGCCGAAGAGGGAACCCGCGCCCTGGCCGACGTGGTGGACTCCATCATCACCATCCCCAACGACCGCCTGCTCCAGCTGGCCGCCAAGAAGGCGTCCTTCTCCGACATGCTCAAGAAGGCCGACGAAGTGCTCTACTACGCGGTCAAGGGCATCGCCGACCTGATCACCGTCCACGGCCTGATCAACCTCGACTTCGCGGACGTCAAGGCCGCCATGTCGTCGTCGGGCATGGCCCTGATGGGAACCGGCATCGCCAGCGGCGAGGGCCGGGCCAAGGAAGCGGCCATGAAGGCCATCACCAGCCCGCTGCTTGAGGACGTCTCCATCGAGGGCGCCAAGGGCGTGCTCATCAACATCACCTGCGGCCCGGACATGCTCATCGACGAGGTCTCCGAGGCAGCCGACATCATCTACAAGGAAGCCCACGACGACGCCGAGATCTTCTTCGGCACGGTCTTCGACCCCGACGCGGGCGACGAGATGCGCATCACGGTCATCGCCACCGGCATCCAGGCCGCCATGGAAGAGCCCGATCCGGCCCTGAGCAAGGCGGAACAGCAGAAGCTCCTGCTGCTCGGACCCCGGGGCACGGACAAGGCCCAGACGCGCCGTCCCGGCCACCAGAAGGTCATCGCCCAGGATCGCAACATCCCGGCATATCTGCGCAAAGGCGGCGGCGAACTGAACACCGCCGAGCCGAGCCCGCGCCGGATGAGCCAGCGCGCCGTGGCCGGTCCCGGCGAAGAGGAATTCATCTTCGAGGACGACAACTTCGACGTGCCCGCCTTCATCCGCAAGAACGTGGACTAGGCAGAGGCAACGACAACAAAGAGAGAAATGCGATGATCGTCTGCGGTTCAAGCGTCCGCCTCAAATGCGGGCAGGCATCCCCGCGCGCCCAGAGCGCGTGCGGCCATGCCGCCTGCCCCGGGGCGATACTGCCGGACCGCCGGTTGCGATCCTAGCGCGAAGTGGGTGCCATCATCGGCAAACGAGCCTTGTATCATGGCGTGTCGGAGCCTGTCGCTCCCGACCTCGGCGGACGCCTGCCCGTGGCCATTGCGGTCCCGGGCGGCGAAAGCGCGGCCATATCAACCCTTGGTTGGCAGTCCGTCTACAGGATGCTCGCCGAGGAGCCCGGCCTTGCCGTAGAACGTGTCTTCCCGGACAAGCTCGGGCTTACCGACGGCGGCCCACCCGTATCGCGCGAATCACAGAGCCCACTATCCTCATTCCCTGTAATAGCCTGGAGCGTCATATTCGAGGAGGACTTCCTCTGCCTCCCTCGAATGCTCCGGGCAGCGGGCGTTCCGCCACTGTCGGCGGAACGCCCGCGCCTTCCCCTGGTCATGGTCGGCGGGCCGCCCGCCTTCCTCAACCCGGCGCCCATAGCGCCCTTCGCCGACCTCTTCTGGGTCGGCGAGGCGGATGATTCGTTCATCCCGTTCTTTCTCGCCCTGCGTCAGCTCTTCTTTGACGGCGAGGACAAGGAGGCCATTCTCGACGCTGTCAAGGACATGCCCGGCATCTATGTTCCGGGCCGCTCCGTCACCCCGGTCAGGCGGCTGGTGTCCGGCCGGTCCGGCAGCCCCCTGCCCGACCCCGCCTTTTCCTGCTTCATCAGCGGCAAGGCCGCCTTCCGCGACACCCTGCTCCTTGAGGTCAACCGGGGCTGCCCCTACGGCTGCCGCTTCTGCGCCGCCGGGTTCATCTACCGCCCGCCCCGCCACGCCGACCTGGATGAGCTCAAGCGCATCGTCACCCTGGCCGACCCGCCCAAGGTGGGCCTCGTGGGCACGGCCCTGACCGACTGGCCCGACCTGCTCCCGTTCCTCAAATGGCTGCACGGAGAAAAGAAAAAATTCGCCCTTTCCTCCATGCGCGCCGACGGCATCACAGAGGAGCTGCTCGTCTACCTGCGCGAGCGCGGCATCCGCACCGTGACCCTGGCCCTGGAGGGCGCGAGCGAGCGGCTGCGGCGCATGATGAGCAAGAAGCTCAAGCCCGAGGATTTTCTCAACGCCGTGCGGTTGTGCGCCCGATACGGCGTGAACCATCTCAAGCTCTACCTCATCGCGGGCTGGCCCGGCGAAACCGACGAGGACTACGACGAACTGCGCGAATTTCTGGCCGAGATCATCCGCATCCGTTCAGAGGAGCCTGGCGGACGCAAGAAGCAGTTCATGCGCATCACCATCGGCGTCAGCTCCCTGGTTCCCAAACCCTTCACTCCCTTCCAATGGGCGCCCATGGCCTCCGAAGCCGCCCTAGAAGCGCGCATGAAGCAGCTCACGGCCATGGTCAAACCGTACAAGGGCGTCACCCTGCACCACGACGCCCCCTTCCAGGCCCGTCTCCAGGGATTGCTCGCCCGAGGCGGCGAAGAGCTGGCGGAATTCATCATGCTGGCCGCGGAAAACGGCGGCTGGAAAAAGGCCCTCAAGCTCTGGGACGGCGACCAGTCGGCCGTCATAGACCGCGAACGCGGCGAACACGAAACGTTCCCCTGGGAAGTCATCGACATCGGCGTAAAGCGCGAACACCTCTGGAAGGAATGGCAACGCGCCAAGGAAGCAATCACCTCGGCAGGATGCCCGCCCAAGGGGTGCGAAAAATGCGCCGGGTGCGGGATGACGGAGTAGGGATGATGCGCTTGAGACCCTCGGCATCCCGGCACTCTTTTCCCACTTAATTCCTTCCTCAAAAAAACCCGCTAATTTTCTTACAACACGTTCACAAACCCCTTCGATTTCAAAGCCATCCCCCACCGCTCCCGGTCTTAGCATCCCCCAGCGCCCGCGCACCGCAGCGATAGGTTGCCAGCCTTAGAAGCTGACAAAGCCGAGGCTGCGGCTCTTTCGAATCCCGGACGGAGCAAAGCGCAGGACTGGATTCGGGAGCAGACCGGCTTTGATCAGATTCTCGGGCTGGCAATGACATTCCGCCCTTCGCCCGCAACAAGACTCACCCTTTGCGGACGCCCGCCCCAAAAAAATCTCCCGCGTCCGCCAGCCCGAGCGATAAAGCCTCCTAAGGCCTAGAAGCCGACCAATCGAGCGGAGCGGCTCTATCGAATCACGGAGCCGCTTCGGCGACTTGATTCGGGAGCGCAGCCGATTGGATCGGATTCTTGGCCGTGGAGTGCAGCGGATAAGCGACCAACGGCCCTTTTCTTTGGTTACTTTCTTTTGGGCCAGCAAAAGAAAGTGACCCCGCCGGGAGGGCATGGAAGGCAGAGAAGCGCAGCTTCTCAACTGGCTCTCTTCTTCCGCAACAAGGCGCACCCTCAGCGGACATCCGCTCCAAAAAACCCCGCGTACCGGAAGATACGCGGGGAAATGTTTCTTCGTTCGCCAATCAGCCGCGCCTACCCCGTCGGGCCGAAGGCGGCCTCGTCCAGATACCAAAGGGTTTCCTGCGCCTCCACCATGGCCGCAGGATAGCGCTCTGCGGCGGCGGGATCGTTCATGATCTCGCCGACCAGGGCCTGCTTGGCCTCGCTCGCCACCAGGAACAGGACAGTGCGGGCGGCGTTCAGCACGGGCAGGGTCATGGTCACCCGGGGCAGCTTCGGCTCCGCACCGGGGTCAAGGACCGGCTCCACCCAGCCCCGGGACGAGAGCGCGGCCGCGCCGGGAAAGAGCGAGGCGGTATGACCGTCCGGCCCCATGCCCTGGATCATGAGATCGAACACGGGCAGTTCGCTGCCGTCAAAGCAGTCCGCCAGGGTGCGGCGCAGAGCCTCGGCGGCCTCGGGCGCGCCCAGCTCGCCCCGAATGCGCAGGACGTTGGCCTCGGGTACGGGGACGCGGGAGAGCAGCAGCTCGCGCGCCTGCCGATAGTTGCTCGCCTCGTGCTCCGGCCCCACGGCGCGGTCGTCGCCCCAGAAGATCAGGGTCCGGTCCCAGGGCACGGCCCCCCGGAACGGTTCTTCGGCCAGCAGCTCCATGAGCCGCACCGGGCCGGTGCCGCCGGACAGGGCCAGGACGAAGCGCCCTCTCTCCTCCAGCGCCCTGTGGGAGCGACAGACCACAAGCCCGGCCGCGGCCCGGCTCTGGTCCTCGACATCGGCGAAGACGTGAAAATCAGCCATGAAACCTCCGATAGTGTGTCCATCCGGGGACATGCGGACCGTATCCGGCCGCCCAGCCCGGCGCGCCCGGACCATTGCACCACATCCACACCAGCGTCAAGAAAACCAGGCTCACGCCTTCCCGCCTTTCGGCCGCCGTTGCATTCCGGCACTCCCTGGCGCATAGTCCGTGACTGGAAAGACACAAACGCGGGAGCGGACATGCTTGAAGGACTGTGGACCCTTGAGAATCTTATCGCCCTGGTCACCCTGACCAGCCTTGAGATAGTGCTCGGCATAGACAACATCGTCTTCGTGGTGGTGGTCACCAACAAACTGCCAGAGGCGGTCCGGACCAACGCCCGGCGGCTGGGCATCGGCCTGGCAATGGTCACGCGCATCGTTCTGCTGCTGGCCATCAGCGCCATCATGGGGCTGACCGCGCCGCTGTTCACCATCCTGAACCACACGGTGTCGGGCCGCGACATCGTCCTGCTGGCGGGCGGGCTCTTCCTCCTGGCCAAGGCCACCCACGAGATCCACGACAAGCTGGAGGAGTCCGGCGCGGCCAGGGACATGGTCCGAGCCAGCTATTCGTACACCAGCGCCATCATCCAGATCACGCTCCTGGACATGGTCTTCTCCCTCGACTCAGTCATCACGGCCGTGGGCATGGCCCAGCACGTCACGGTCATGGTAGCGGCCATCGTCATCGCCGT
>CAMYLL010000014.1 GCA_947259235.1 uncultured Pseudodesulfovibrio sp.
GTCGTAGCCGGGAACGTCCGTGAGCCGGCGCTTTTCGGTTCCGTCCGCGCGCATGATGTAGATCTCGGCGAAATAGGCCGGATCCACCTCGAGCAACCGCTGCTCTTCGTCGGTAAGCTCGTGGTCGTAAGCCTGCCGATTGGAGGCGAAGACGATCCACTCGCCGTCGGGCGAAACGCTGGCCTCGGCGTCGTAGCCACGCGCATCGGTCAACCGGATCAACGCATCCGCCGCGACCTCGCCGTCCGGTCCGGCGGCCTCGACGGCGGGGCCGGGAGCGATGTAGACGTCCATTTCCGGATCGTAGTCCCATGCGTAGCGGCGCTCCTGCCCGCCCACGGTGCGGCGGATCACGGCCCACAGCTCGTCGCGTTGCTCGGCTGCGTTGAACACTGCGGCCACGCTCTCCACCGCGCCGTCGGTGATCATGCGCGTCCAGGCGGCCACCTGCTGATCCGGCTCGTAGGTCAGGGCCACGAGCACGCCGTCGCCGCGTACGCAGTAGAGGATCGAGTCCGGCTCCTGCACATAGGCCATCTGGGTCAGTCCGCCCCTGGTGATGTGTTCCGAGAGGATGGTCAGATCGCGCGAAACATAGGCGTCGGATTCGGAGCGGTAGGCCATCTCGCGTATCTTGCGGCCCGCACGCTGGATATACAGCGTGGCAAACCCGACCGCCTCCGGGCGGGTGGCGGACGCGCCGCAGGTTCCCTCCTGGCTGGCCTTGATGGATTCGGGCGTCACCGCGTCGCCCAGGGAGCCGCTGATGGTCCACTCTCCGCCCGCCGTGCCCACCCAGAGCCTGCCGCGCGGAATCAGGAACTCGATGGCGTTTGCCTGCCTGCCCGCAATGGTGACCTCGATGGCGTCGTCGTCCAGGGGGGCGGCCCCGGCCGGTGCGCGGGTTCTGTCCCCGGGCTCCAAGCACTCCCAGCAGTCGGCGTTGAGCGCTCCCTCGGCGTCCCAGATGGGCTCGATGCCCGAGGTTGCCGGGGGCGTCTGAAAGGTGACGATCCTGTCCGCGCCCGACGCCGTGAGATTGGCCGTGCCCTTGTATCGGTAGTAGCGGGTGGTCGCGTCCGGGTGCTGGCCCTTGATGCCGTCCAGGGCCTCGAACCCGTCGCCGTCGAGCAGGGTGAAGGTGTCGCCCGCCTTGCCGTCGCGCAGGGAGTCGTTGTTGCCGTCGGCGATCTCGCGATCAGCCCAGCCGTCCAGGGGGACTTCGCGTGTGCGCAGGCGAAAATCGGCGCTTTCTCCGGTGCGCGAGAACCAGAGGGTTCCGGGCTTGTCCGGGGTGGCGGCCAGCACGAGCCGCTGCTCGAAGAACGCGACCACGCCAGGATGGTTGGCCTCGCGCCAGGCTTCGGGCGGGTCGATGAACTCCATGTCGGCCAGCTCCCAATGGTCATGGCCGAGCCGGGTCAGGGTGCGTACCGGGTGGGCCGGGTGGGCCAGGATGAGGGTGTCCCCGGACTGGGCGTGGCACAGGCGGGCCAGTTCGGCGGCGCGGTACGGCATGTCGCGCACGTACTCGTCCTCTGCGCTCATGACCGCGCCGTGGCCGCTGAAGACGCGCATGCGCCCCTGCCCGGTCTCGTCCTCGCCCAGCTCCAGGACATAGGCCAGGCCCGCGTTGCTCTCAAAGGGGATGAGCAGTCCGGGCCCGGTCTGATCAATGGCCCGGGCAACGAAGCGGAAGCCGCTGCGGCGGGTGGCGCCGCCGTGAGGATGCACGTGAAAGTTCTCCAGGGTGCGGCAGCCGTTGAAATAACGCGACAGGTCGATCCTGCCCGCCAGGCGGGGGCTGATCTCGCCCGCCGTGAAGTTTGTCAGCGAGGGGGTGGCTATGCTCATGCGTCCGTGTCTCCTTGTTGTTTCGACGTCCCCGGTGAAGGGGGGCGGCGTATGGGAGGCAGGCTAGCCCGGCTTTTACGCCGGGGCGGAGATCGGGCGCGGGGGGGATGAAAAGAGACGCGCGCGGGGCGACATTCCCTGTTGACAGGGAAACGGCGCGGTCGTCGTGCGGCAGGGGGAGGAAAAGCAGCCGGGCCGGGGCGTGGATGCCTCCGGCCCGGCGGATGTGCGGGGTGGTGGATGTTTTCATGCCCATCCCGGGTGGATGGGCCAGCGTGGGACTTCCTGCCTCTGGCGGGAGGCGGGTGTATCCGGCTCTGGGCCGGAGGCCGGACCGCGGCCTAGTTGGCGGCTGCGGGCTGGGTTGTGCGGTCGTCCTTTTCGCGGTTGAGACGGATGACCTGGGTGGTGAAGGATGTCTCGCCGGGCTGACAGGCGGGGCATCCCTCCGACATGATGACGCAGCGTTCGTCAAGGGTCGCCATGTCGATGCCGGCCATTCTGAGCAGCTTGGAGGTCATGCCGTGTCCCCACAGGATCGGCTGGCCGCAGCGGCTGCATTCCACATACAGCAGTTCTGGATCGAATTGTGTGGTCATGAGACAAGTGTAAGCATCCCGGCCGCAGATGACAAGGGGGGATGGGACGGGTCGGCGGGCTAGGCGTCTTCGCAGTGGGATTGCCGTTCGCGTTCCTCGGCCTCGATCTGGTCGCGGCAGTCCTGCATGGCCGTGGTCATGGCGTGGCGTGGCGAGCTGTCGTCGTCGAAGGTGCGCCGGTGCAGCAGCGCCTCGGCGTCATGGGGGCTCAAGGGCTTGTGGAAGTAGAAGCCCTGGACGCACTCGCACTTGAGGTCCATGAGGGAGCACAGCTGGCCCGCCTCCTCGACCCCCTCGGCCACCACGTCCAGCCCCAGGGAGTGGGCCAGAGCGATGACGGCGCGCACGATCTCCATGTTTTCAGGGTCGCTCTTCATCCGCGAGATGAAGGACCGGTCCACCTTGAGGGTGTCCACGGGCAGTTGCTGGAGCTGGGACAGGGAGGAGTAGCCGGTACCGAAGTCGTCGATGGAGAAGCGCACGCCGAGCTTGCGCAGCCGCCGCAGCACGTTGATGGCCGCGTCCGGGTGGTCCATGAGCGCGGTCTCTGTGATCTCAAGCTTGAGAGTCTCCGGCGGCAGCCCCGCCGCCCGCAAGGCGTCCATGACGACCTTGTCCAGCTCCATTCGGGCGAACTGCTTGCTGGAGAGGTTGACGGACATGAACACGCCTTCGGCCCCCGGGGTGCTTGCCCGCCACCTGGAGAGGGTCATGAGGGATTCGCGCAGCACCCACTCGCCGAGCTTGAGGATGATGCCCGATTCCTCGGCCATGGGAATGAACTCCGACGGGGGGATGGAGCCGCGCTCGGGGTGATTCCAGCGGGCCAGGGCTTCGAACCCCATGAGGTCCGAGCCGTCGAGGTCCATGATCGGCTGGAATTCCACATGGAACTCGCCGGACTCCAGGCCCCGGCGCATGTCGTTTTCCATGGTCAGCTGGTCCACGGCGTTTTCGAGCATCCGGGTGGTGAAGACCTTGAACCGGTTGCGGCCCGCCTCCTTTGCCTGATGCATGGCGATGTTGGCGCGCTGGAGCACGTCGGACGCCTTGATGTCCGGGATGGGGCTCATGACCATGCCGAAGCTGGCCGTGGTCTGCACCTCGTGGCCGGAGACGAGGAAGGGCTGGGCCAGCTCCTCGCGGATGCGCTTGACGATGCGGATGGCCTCGCCCGGGCTGGTCAGCTCGTCCAGAAGCAGGACGAACTCGTCGCCGCCGAAGCGGGAAACCGTGTCCAGGGTGCGAACGTGCTGGGAGAGCCGGTTGGCCGTCTCCATGAGCACGAGGTCGCCGTAGCGGTGGCCCAGGGAGTCGTTGATGACTTTGAACCGGTCGAGGTCAAGGAAGATCACGGCGAAGAAATAGCTGTTGCGCCGACCGGCCCGGCGCATGGCCTGATTGACGCGGTCCAGGCACAGGGTGCGGTTGGCCAGCCCGGTCAGGGGGTCGTGCAGGGCCTGATGCCTGAGCTGCTCCTCCATGTGCTTGCGGTCCGTGATGTCGCGGAAGCTGCACCGGATGCCCAGAGGTTTCATGCCGATGCCGTAAACAGCGCGGCCGACCACGCCCAGCCAGCGGGTCTGGCCGTTCCTGGTGAGGATTCGGAAGTCCAGTGGGCCGCCGTCGGGGTTGTTGATGGACACGAGGTAGTTGTCCCAGGCGTCGCGGTCTTCGGGCAGGATGATCTCGCGCAGCAGCTCGGGGCGTTCGAAGAACCGCTCCGGCGGATGCCCGGAGATGCGCTCGCAGGCGGGGGAGCAATAGAGGACCTCGCCGTCCTTGCCCAGCCATATCTCCCAGTCGTAGGCGAAGTCCGCGATGGTCCGGTAGCGCTCCTCCCCGTTGCGCAGGGCGTCCATGAGCCGCTCGCGCTGGAGGCGTATCTTCGCCTTTTCCTTCATGCCCAGGGAGGCCTGGCGCAGGACGTAGAACTCAAGCCCGGCGATGATCGCCAGAATGGTCAGGAAGATCAGGGTGAGCCTGTTGCGGTAGTTGCCCAGCTCGGCCTCCACATCGTCGGTGTAGATGCCGGTTCCCACAATCCAGCCCCATGGCTCGAACTCGCGGACGTAGGAGAGCTTGTGCACGATCTTTTCCGGCTGGTCCTTCCACTGCCAGAAGTAGTCCACGAACCCGCCCTCGGGATTGCTGGCCACCGTGACGAAATCGACAAAGACCGCCGTCCCCTGCTTGTCCTTGTAGGTGGAGAGGTCGCGGCCTTCCATCTCCGGGCGGTAGGGGTGCATGATCATGCGCGGCGTGGTGTCGTTGATCCAGAAATAGTCCTTGCCCTCGGGGCCGTAGCGCATGGCCCGGATAATTTCGCGACCCATGGCCTGGGCCTCTTCGATGGATATCTCGCCCTTGTCCGCGCGCTTGTCGAGAAAGCTCAGGGAGTTGATCACCGAGCCGGTGAGCTCGCGGATGCCGTCGCGGCGGTTTTCCATGAAGGCCGAGTGCAGGGAGGGGAGGAGATAGAAAAAAATCGACCCGCCGAACAGCACGAGCGTCAGGAGGGCGGGGACCAGCATGCCGAAGGACGTATGCTCGAATATGCGCGACAGCGGATACCGGCGCATTATCGGCTCCTGGCCGAAGAATCTTCGAGCGTTGTCTGTATCATGCATAACCATACGATGGCGCGGAGAAAAAGTGAAGGGGGATTGCACAGATGGAGGATCATCCCGCGACCACCTTGTTGCGCCCGGACTGCTTGGCTTCGTAGAGGGCCACGTCCGCCCGCTTGAGCAGCTCCTCCACCGACCCGGTGGCTGTTTCCATGCAGGCCGCGCCGATGCTCACGGTGATCGTGAGCGTGCCCCCGTTGGTTTTCATGGGGGCGTTCTCCACGGCGCGGCGGAGCCGTTCGGCCACGTCCATGGCGGCCGCGGCTTCGGTCTCCGGCAGGAGCACGGCGAACTCCTCGCCGCCCAGTCGGCCCAGGATGTCCGCTTCGCGCAGCGCCTTGAGCGAGGTCGAAGCCAGCTCGCGCAGGACTTCGTCGCCCACGTCGTGCCCGTGGGTGTCGTTGACCCGTTTGAAGTGGTCTATGTCCATCATCAGCATGGCCAGCGGCCCCTGGTAGCGTTTGCTGCGGGCAAACTCCCGCTCTGCCAGCTCCATGAACCGGCGGCGGTTGAAGAGGCCTGTCAGTCCGTCGGTGGTGGCCAGCTCGCGCAGCCGGGCTTCGGTGGCCTTGCGCTCGGTGATGTCGCGGATGGTCCCCACGGCGTACCAGTTCGTGCCGATTCTGAAAGAGGAGATAGACCGTTCCACAGGCATTCGCGTGCCGTCCTTGCGCAGGGCCACGGTTTCCTGAATGGCACCGATGGCCGGTCCGCTGCCGGTTCCTTCGAAATGGAGCATGCCCTGGCGGGCTTCCTCGCGCAGGTCGGGCGGGGTGATGAGCTCGTGGAGGTCGCGGCCGACAGCCTCCTCCTCGCCGTAGCCGAAGAGCCGCTCGGCCGCCTGATTCCAGAACGAGATCAGGCCGCTGGCGTTGATCATGACGATGGCGTCATACGCGGATTCGGCCAGGGCGCGCAGCTTCTGCTCGCTGGCCTTGATGGCGTTTTCGGTCTCCTTGCGGTCGGAGATGTTCATGTCCGCGCCCCGGAAGCCCTGAAACGAGCCCTCGTCGTCGAAGTAGGGGACGCCGCTGCTCTGGAGCCAGATGCGCTGCCCCTCCTTGGTCACGCAGCGCAGCTCGATCTTTGAGAAGGGCGCTCTGTCGCGGTATATCTCCGAGCGCCAGGCGGTAAAGTCGTTGACGTGTTCCTCGGGGATGAACAACGCGGGCGTGCGCCCTGTCAGCTCCTCGGCCGTGTAGCCCAGGACAAAGGTGACGTCTTCGGTGACAAAGGTGAATTCGTCGTTTTCGTTGGTTTCCCAGATGAACTCGCCCACCGCCTCGCTGACGTCCCTGAATCGTTGTTCGGAGCGTTTGAGGGCGATCTCGGCCGTGCGTTGCTCGGTGACGTCGCGGGCATAGACCGCCACGCGTTCCACCCCGCCGTCTACTCCGGCCACGGGGTAGACGTTGATCTGGAGCATGCGGTCGTTGCGTATGGTTTCCAGCCGGGCGGGCTCGCCAGTGTCCATGACGCGCCGCAGCAGGGCGCGCCGGTTCTCCACAACGTCATGGGGGACAAAATCGAAGATGATCTGACCGATCATTTTCTCCGGCGTTGTCTCATAGAGGCGCGCGCCGAGCTGGTTGATGGCGATGACGCGTCCATTGGGTTCGATCAGCATGGCCACGTCCTCGGGCGCGTTGAGCAGGGTCCGGCTGGTCTCCTCGCTTCGCCTGAGGGCGATCTCGTCCGCCTTGCGCCGGGTCATGTCGCGCAGGGAGCCGACGGCATACCAGCGCCCCTTGAGCGTGAAGGCGGAGATCGACAATTCGACCATGACCATCGAGCCGTTCTTGCGTCTGGCTTCCAGTTCGAGAGTGTGCCCGATGACCGAGCCGCGGCCCGACCTCGCGAACTCAGCCAGTCCGGCCTCGGCCTGGGCCTGGAGAGACTCGGTCGGGAGCAGCCGGTGCAGGCGTCTGCCCGTGATCTCCTCCGCGCTGTAGCCCAGCAACCGTTCGGCAGCGGGATTCCAGTAGGAGATGCGGTCCTGGTCGTCTATCATGATGATGGCGTCCTGGGCCGACTGGCTGATGGCCAGGGTCCGCTCCTCGCTCTCGCGCAGGCGCGCCTCCACCTCGGCCTGATTGACCCGGTAGCGGGCCAGGAACCAGCATCCCGGAATCAGCATGATCAGAAAAAGCGCGGCCAGGGCGGTGAAGGGGGTGGCCAGCGGGGTGGCCAGTGCGGCCGGGGGGACCCAGGTCAGGACCTTCCACCGTCTGGCAGCCGTCTCGGCCGAGGGAGGGATGGCAGACAAGATCGCTCCGGGTATCACGTCCATGGTTTCAAAGGTGAACAGCCCTTCCGGGGTCATCATCTGCCCGGTCTCGCTGGTCGAGATGATCTTCCAGGCGGCGGGAAAACGCCTTGCCACGGTCAGTTCCGGCCGTCCCAGGTCCCGGCCCCATTCCTCGTCGCCGGAGGGGCCGAGCATCCAGAAGCCGTCGCCGTCGCACAGGAGGGTCATGCTCTCGCCGGTGGAGACCGCGCTTCTGACCTGGTTGAGGAGGTGCTGTCCTTCGTAGTTGAGGACCACCGCGCCCAGGGGCGTGCCGTTAGGCCCCAGGACCGGGCTGGCGAATCGCAGAGTCGGCCGGAGGGGCATCTCCACCCGCCCGTGTTCCACGTTGAGGTCGAAGTCGGAGATGTAAACGTCGTTTCTTCCGGCCGAGGCGGCTTTGGAGAAGTAGTAGCGGTGGCTCTTGTCCTGCAGGTCCTGTGTCTGGAGCAGCTCCGGTCCCGCATAGGTCCGCTCCACCCGGATGCGCTCCATGCCGGTGGCGTCGAGGTAGCGCAGCTGAAAGTACTGGGGACGGTTGCGGGCGAAGTCGATGAAGGCTTGCTCCAGATCGGCCCATGCCGCGTGACTCGCGGGCTGGGCCACCGTGCGGGAGGCCATGCTGGCCAGGAACCGCGCGTCCGAGGCGCGGCTGGACACTTCCTGGGCGACGAGGAGGGACTCGCGGGCCAGGGCGATCTCCTGGCGCACGCGCACCAGCTCGACATGGGTCTGGTTCCGGCTGACGAGGAACCATGCGGCGGCCAGAACGATGGCCAGGGCCAGCGGTCCGTAGAGCTTGAGAAATTCCCGTACCGTCCGATTCACTCGCCCCTCCCCTTGAGGCCGTGTGCCGCCGCTTGCGCGTTATTTGCGCGCCGTTTGCGCCGTGAACATGCGGTCTGGCTTGCGCGACGTGGTCAGTCCCGGCTGACCACCACCCTGTTCTTGCCCTGGCTCTTGGCGCCGGTCAGGGCGGATTGTATTCTGTGCAGGAAAGACTCCATGGAGTCGTCGTCGCGTCCCTGCACGACGCCCAGAGAGATGGTCATGCGGATTGTACCGCCAAAGAGTTTGTGGCCGACGATCTGACGCAGCTTCTCGGCCACCATGGCCGCCTTGTCGATATCCGTGTGCGGGGCCAGGATGATGAACTTGCCCCCGCGCCAGCGGAAGACGTAGTCTGTCTGGCGCAGCTTGTTCTGGACGAACTGGGCCAGGTTGGTCAGGAGCTTGTCCCCGGTCTTGTATCCGTGCCGTTCGTTGATGTCCTTGAAGTCGTCGATGTCGAACATGATGCCGGAGAGGTTGCTGCCGTACCGGCGAACGTTGCCCAGCTCGCGCTCGGCCACGGTCTCGAACTTGAACCGGTTGTAGACCCCGGTCAGGTCGTCGTAGACCGAGAGCTGTTCGATCTGCTCGTGCATCGCCTCCATGGCCTGGGCCTCGCGCCCGAGCAGGGCGATGACCCGGGTGAAGACCAGCAGGGCCTGCGCCGCCAGGATGAAGAACCCCGCCACCATGATGATGTACACGAGCTTCATCACCGTCTCCGGCTCGTCGGGCGGGGTGATGATCAGGGTATAGATGACGCCGAAGTTGGTGCACAGCAGCGCTGCCAGCGAAACGACGCTGAGGACGTAGAAGAGCTTGTACCGTGTTTTGAGCCTGTGGGCGGGCCGCTTGTCCTGTACCATCGTTCGTCCTGCGGGTTGCGCGGCGGGGCCGGGTTAGTCGGCCTTGCCCTCGTAGGTGTAGTAGAGGGCGCCGCCCTTGGCGTCGTCGTCGTAGGTCAGCTCCACGGAGAAGTCCGGCCACATCCATCCGTAGCGCTGGCCCACGCCGCGTCCCAGGCCGTAGGTGCTCAGGAGGCGCTCCTTGATCAGGAAGTGGTTGGCCCGCCCGGTGAAGGCTATGCCCACCCGGTAGAGCCTGTCATTGTGAAAGTAATAGGCCACGGAGAGGATCTCGGCATCGCCGAAGGTCATCCGCTCGGCTTCCCGGTAGTAGGTGTCCCTGTAGCCCGGCGTCTGGACGGGCTTGAGGTCGGGGATTTCGGAGAGCGGGGTCTGCCACTTGATGCCGCGAAAGGCGTCTGGCGGGGGGGCGGCGGGGAACTCTGCCGCGAGGGCCATGGCGGCCAGGCAGAGCAGCGCGGCGGTCGCAATGAGTGCGCGAATGGACATGGGTATGGTCTTTCCTTGTGGCTCGGGGTCGGATTGTTCTGATAACTCTATGCATTGTACGGGATTTTCCGGCAAAATCAAGGTGCTGGTAGCGGGGCGGTCCGAACGCATTGTCAGCCCATGGGGCGGTGTGGTAACTGAGGTTCTCATGAAGCAGACAATCATGATCCCTTTTGCGGCGATGTGCGCCTTGGGCGTTTTCCTGTTCCTTTTCGGCTGCGCGCCGGACGACGGCGTGCCCGCGGCTGAAGGCACAGGCTCCAGCGCCTCTTCGGGCGCGCCGGAGAGCGACCGAGTCCGCGCCCTGGAGGCCCGGGTGGAGGCGCTCAAGGCCGAGGTCCGCTCGCGCGACGAGGCCCTGCGCGGCGAGCTGGAAGCGATCCGCAAGAGTCTGGACGAGGTCCGCGACCTGCTGCGCAACCCGGCGAAACCCGGCGACCCGGCCGAGGGCGCGCCCCGGGCCCACGGGCAGGAGCAGGACAGCCAGCGGGAGCAGGACCGGCTGGACGACGAGCTGGACACCAAGGCCAAGACCTTTGTCAACGAAAGCCTGGACCGTCTGCTGGAGATCACCAAGAAGCTCCTGGACCGGATGAGCGGCGAGCTTGATGAACTGGACACGACCCCCAAGGATGGCGGCGCGGCTCCGGCCGAGCCCAAAGGAGACACCATATGACGACGTTGCGTACGCAGGCTGTCCTGGCCGGAACCTGCCTGCTCTTTCTCTTTCTGGTCGGCGGCTGCACTTCGAGCAACGCGGTCAAGCTGACCTATGCCCTGGGCGAGACGGCCGGTCCCTGCGTGGGCGAGGTGGTCGTCTTCAAGTTCCAGGACAAGCGGCCCGAGTCGCGCCTGGGCCGCAACAGGGACGGCCAGCCCGTCACCGCCCTGTCCGACGTGGCCGACTGGGTGGGCTGGGCCCTCTTTGACGAGCTCAAGGCCGCCGGATGCGACCCGCGCTACCGGACCTCCACCGTGACCCCGGGCTCCCTGCCCCTGATCACCGGCGAGGTGCTGCTGGCGGAGCTGAACCAGACCGGCGCCACCACCTGGGAAGGCAAGGTGTCCGTGCGGATCATCCTGGAGCGCGACGGCGCCGTGATCCATTCCGAGAAGTTCACCAGCCAGGTGGAGGACGTGGCCGTGCCCGGCTACGGCAGCGAGTCGGACATCATGGCCGAGGCGTTGCGGGGCTTGATGGCCGAAGTGGTCCCCTCCGTGGCCTCCCGGCTCGGCGCGTCGAAGTAGCGGGCCGGGCATCTCTTTTCACAGCAACCGGACAGGGAACCCGATGTTTGCGGATACCGACCTTTGCAAGCGCTGCGGCGCGTGTTTCGACGAGTGCCCCTACGATCTGATCGTGGAGGACAAGGAGGGCTTCCCCCGGCTGCGTCCGGCGGCCAGGAAGACCTGTATCGCCTGCGGTCATTGCGTGGCCGTCTGTCCTGTGGGCGCGCTGACCCTGCCGGACCTGCCCATGACCCCCCGGCTGGCCCCGGAGCATTGCCCGCCGCTGGACCGGGAGCTGGGCGTGAGCCTTGAGCAGGCCTACCAGTTCCTGCGCGGTCGGCGTTCCGTGCGCTCCTTTCGCAAGAAACCCATCCCCGAAGGCGTGGTGGCCGAGCTGCTGGACGTGGCCCGGTTCGCGCCCAGCGCCAAGAACGGCCAGCCCGCCCGCTGGATCGTCACCAGGTCCCGGGAGGCCACCCGCCGTCTGGCCGGACTGACGGTGGAGTTCATGGCCATCAACAACGTCTTTCCCGGGGTCATCAAGAACTGGGAGAAGGGGCTGGACAAGGTCCTGCACGGCGCACCCCATGTGGCCGTGGCCCACGCCCCGGAGGACGGCTTCAACCCGGCCGAGGACTGCTCCCTGGCCGCGGCCTATCTCGAACTGGCCGGCCATGCCCACGGGATCGGCGCGTGCTGGGCCGGTTTTCTGATGGAGGCGGCCGAGGGCTACGGCCCCATCCGCGATGTCCTGGGCCTGCCGGAGGGCCACGGCGTCTACGCCGCCCTCATGCTCGGCTATCCCCGGTATCGCTACGCGCGCATCCCGCGCCGGCGCGAGGTGGAGCTTCGCTGGCTCGACTGACCCCCGGCCGTGAGGCCATGAAAAAGACGCGCTCCCGAAGGAGCGCGCCTTTTTTATAAATGTTGCAATCACAAACGGAAACCGCCTTCGGCGGATTTGTCAGGTGAAGTCGCCTCCGGCGGCCAAAGGGCTGTAACCCTTTGGAATCCCGATCTCGCCTTCGGCGGAGACTTCTTTAAATGGGGGCCTGCTGTCGACAGTACCAAACCGGGAAAAGGCCTTACCATGCAAGAAGCCCCGGAACCGTTATGGTTCGGGGCTTCTTGCATATGTGTCGTCAGTTATGGAAAGCGTCTTGGTTCCCGAGGGAGCGCGCCATTTCCATGCCCCTGTGGGCCTGGCGTGTCTGACTGATCAGATTTCGAGCAGGGCGGCCTTGATGTTGCGCTTGCCGAACTGTCTGGCCTGGTCCTCGTCCCACATGAAGATGTCGATGCGCTGGGAAAAGCGCTTGTTCATGAGGTCGTTGATCTCGAAGATGCCCAGCCCCTCGATGCGGACCTTGCGGCCGAAGACCCAGCCCTGGTCGAAGAGGTCGCGGGAGACTGCGATGGTTCCCTGGCGCACCTTGCGCATGCTGGCCGCGATGAGCGGGTCGGCGTCGCACTGGTCGGTGGTGGGGTTGTAGGCGGTGACGGTCACCGTGCGCACAGGGTGGGAGAGCATGGCTTTTTGTATCAGCCGTGCCTCTTCCACCATGCCCTTGCGGGCTTCGGCGGTCTGCTCGGCCAGGGCCAGCTTGTGCTGGAGGGTGTCGATCTCCTGCTGCTTGGCAAAGGCAACTACAGCGAGGATGACCATGGCTGCGCACAGTATGGGCGTGAGCGTGTAGTTGAGTATGTTTTTCATTCTGTCGGATGTCTCCTGCAATGTTTTTTGGGTTGATGGCATATAGTTTGCGGTTTTGGGCTTGTCAACGTTTTAGATTTCATCTATTAAAAGCGATTTTTTTGGGCTGCAAGTCGCTGAAAAAGCATACGCATTTCCCTGTACGGCCCAATCTGTGCCGTTTTCATCTCCCCGCAGTGCACTGAATTCACCAGACTTTTTCCCACCGGATTATTCCTATTCTTTTTTCTCGATAAGACTGTATAGCTTGACATTATTTTATAGACTCGACTAACAAGGGGATAGCTTTTACGAATCTGGCGGTGGTAAAAATGACACAATTCAGGGTGCTTCCCATACGAACAGGCGATGCGTATCTGCTGCGCAGTCCCCGGGGTGCGTACCTCGTGGACGGGGGCGGGCAGGAGGGCGGAATGTGCGGCGGGCCGGGTGTGGGCCATGGCTCGGCGCCAAGGAATCAGCTCGTGGGCGGATTGCCCGGAATGCTGGCGGACAGAAAGGGGCGCAAGCTGCGCGCCGCCGTGTGCAGTCTCGCCTGCCCTGAGCGACTCGGCGGCATCCTGGAGCTCATGGAGGCCGACGTGCCTGTGGCCGAATACTGGCTGCCGGAGGACCTGGAGTCCCTGGCCGAGACGGCTCGTCGTTTTAACGGGGACTGGGCGGGGTGGCGGCGTCACGTCTGGGGCGAGGCGGACGGACCTGCACCGCATGCTCCGTTGTGGTCCGCAGCGCGGGATGCCGGGCAGCTCTCGTCAGCCGAGCGTCGTCTTGAAGCCGCGGCCATGCTCATCGCTTTGGCCATGTCCGTATGTCTGGGCAGTTTTTTGTATATCGGTGTCTCCCGCGAGGGACTGTTGCGCTCCGACGATGATCAGGGGTGCGCCCTGACCCGGTTCTTCGGCTGGACGCTGGAGCTTCTGGCGGACAGGACGGCGGGTCGCTGGCAGGGGCAGCGCGTGCTGATAAGCCGGGTGCTCCGGCTTGTGGGCTGGCGGCTTTTGCACGGGCGCGGCCCGGCTGATCTGGCGTTGGTCTGCGGGCGGTTGCTCCTGGCCGAGGCGGACCATCTGCCCGGCGGGCGGGGCGGCGTCGGGGGCGTGGTTCGCGGGCTGGCCCTGGCGGCCATGGCGGCCGCGCTGCTGGCGGGCACGCAGTCGCGCCTGCGGTTTTTCAGGCCGTCCGGGCGGCTGGAGTCACACCTGGTGCCGCGTCACCCCATCAAGTGTCTCAACGGGGTGGAGAGCGAGCCCCTGTCCGGCCTGCCGGAGAGTACCACTCCGGCCATGCTCGCCCAGCGGCTGGCCCGGATGGCCGACCCGGACAACGGGCTGGTCTTCCTCTACGGGGACGCCTCCTGCGGCGCGCTCTTCTGCGGGGATACGCGGATGATGTTTCTTGGCCCTGACGAGGTGGTGCGACTCGACCGGCCCACGGTCATCGCCGCACCCCGCCGTGGCGCGTCCAGCGCTGACCGGGCTTACGCGTCCATCGTGTCCGGGGACGCAGGGCGCGATGTCTGGGTCAGGGGGTTCCTGCCCTCGTCATGGAAGGTGGCGCATGGATTCGAGGCGCAACGCAACAAGGTCTGCCTGAACAATTGCCGCACCCTGACCGTGCAGGAGATTCTGCTGGAGTTCGCCGGGGGGCGGTGGAACCGCGAATCCGGCGACGAGTGCGTGTACGCGTGAGGAATCACGGGGCGGGCGTGCGCCGCATGGTGAAGAGTCATGATGACCGATCCGCGCCGCCACCGCCAGCGTTGCGATTACCTAAGCTCCATGTGCAGGAGGGGAAACGGCTTTCCCGTTCCATCCACGGGGGAGCGTCGTACCACCGTGAACCCCATGTGTTCGTAGAAGCCGACAGCGTGAGGATTCTGCTCGTTGACATCAACCCTCCGTGCGCCAAGGGTGGCAATGGCGAAATTGGTCAGTAGCTTCCCCAATCCCCTGCCACGGCTCTCGGGGGCAAGAAAAAGCATCTCAATACCCTGCCCGGCCACACCCACGAATCCGTGAATCCTGCCGGATTCGTCCTTCACGCAATGCACGGCAACGGCAGAAAGATATTCGTTCAGAATCAAGGGCTTGAAGAACCGGATGTCCTCTTCGGACAAAAAGTCATGCGTGGCCCGCACCGATGCTTCCCACACATCGACTATCTCCACGTAGTCGTCTTCCGCCGCCGCGACTATCTGCATCAGAACGCCACTCTTTTTCACCGCTCGGCTTCCTTGATGTCCCCTGCCGCGTCGCGTTCGAACCCGGAGGTCAGGAAGTCGAGGGTCATGGGCAGGCCCATGACGAGCTGGGGTACGTGCTGGATGCCCACGGTGATCCGGTCCGGGGCGCTGGTCAGGACATGCCCGCCGCAGGAGCGGTCTGCGGACAGGAAATGCAGATGCAGCCCGGCCACGCCCACCGTGCCGAGGAAGGCCGGGGTGTGGAACCCGATCATGGTCCCGTCCATATCATTATAGGAGAACTCCGGCTGTTCGCGGGCCACCTCGACCAAGGGGCGGTACGAGTCCTGGGGCGGCACGGAGCGCGCCCTGACGCGCCGGAACCGGCCGTCCACGCGCACGGCATAGAGCATGTTGGGCGAGGGCAGGATGCGCTCCACCAGGGAAAAGAGGTCCTCCCCGGGCGGCAGGGCGAACTCGTCCAGCGTGTCGGGCCGGTAGCGGGTGACGCAGGCAAAGGGGGTCAGCTCGTCGTCGCCCACGCTGTTGGCCTGGCCGCGTGCGTCCATGCGGTAGACCTGGCCGTCGAGCATGACCATCTCGCCGTCCAGCCGGTTGAAGGTCCCCAGGCCGAAATCGCCGTGTTCCCGAATCTCGCCGATGGTGGTCCGCGCCTTGTAGATGCCCTCGATGAGTCCGTTGACCGGCGCCGAAAGATAGACCGCGTTGCGTTTTTTCGTGTCCATATGTTTCCCCTTGTGGTCCTGTATCCCGGATGCGCCACGCTGTCACCCTGCCGTCGGAAGGAGCGGGCGCGGTATGGTTTTTTGACCGGGATGATGGTAGGTCAGGACAGCCCGCCAGTCCGGGCATTGGGAGAGCAATGAAGATACTGCACGTCATCACCGGCCTCGATGTGGGAGGCGCGGAGACCACCCTCCACCGGCTCGTCACCAGCATGGACGCGACGCGCTTCCTGCCCCGCGTGGTCAGCCTCATCGAGCCGGGCGAGATGGGACGCAGGCTGACCCGGGACGGGGTGCGCGTGGGCAGCCTCGGCATGCGGCGCGGGATGCCGTCTCCCGCAGGGCTGGCCCGTCTGGCGCGGCTGATCCGCTCCTGGCGGCCCGATGTGGTCCAGACCTGGCTCTACCACGCCGACCTGCTCGGCCTGCTGGCCCTCAGGCTCGCCTTTCCTCTGGGGCCGCGTCCCGCCCTGGCCTGGAACATCCGCTGCTCATTCATGGACCTCGCCCAGTACCGGCGCACCACGGGGCTGACCCTGCGGGCCTGCGCCGCCCTGTCCCGCTCCCCGGACGCCGTGGTGACCAACTCTGTGTCCGCGCGTGATTTTCACCTCGGCCTGGGCTATGCCCCCCGGCGCTTCGAGGTCGTCCCCAACGGATTTGACTGCCACCGCTACCGGCCGAACCCCCAGGCCCGCGACGGGATGCGTCGCGAGCTTGGGCTGGACGATGCCGCCCTGGTCTTTGGCCACGCGGCCCGTTTCGACCCCATGAAGGACCACCGGACGTTCCTGCGCGGCGCAGGGCTGGCGGCCGCCGATATCCCCGGGGCGGTGTTCGTGCTGGCCGGGCGCGGGGTGGACGGCAGCAATTCCGAGCTGGCCGGGTGGCTGGCCGGGGCCGGGCTTTCGCCGGAGCGGGTGCGGCTCCTGGGCGAGCGGGCGGACATGCCGGAGCTGATGGCGGCCATGGACGTTCACGTTTTATCCTCCGCCGGGGAGAGCTTTCCCAACGTGGTGGGCGAGGCCATGGCCTGCGGCGTGCCAAACGTGGTCACGGACGTGGGCGACAGCGCCGCCCTGGTGGGTAAGACAGGGCTGGTCGTGCCGCCTGCGGACGCGGCGGCCCTGGGCCGGGCCATGACCGCCATGGCGCAGATGGGACCCGCCGGGCGGGCAGCCCTGGGCAAGGCCGCCAGGGAGCGCATGATCTCGGGGTTTTCCCTTGCCGCGGCCACCGAGCGCTACGCCGCCCTTTATGAGTCGCTTCAATTAAAAATGGATTAATACTATCCTTGGAAGCCCTGTGATGGTAGGGGTGCGTCCATACAGGTCAGCAACGGAGCACCATATGAGCGATCCTCTTTTTGACGAAAACAGATTCCTGCACAGTCTTGCGGACGACATGGAACTGGC